>JBDTPE010000124.1:0-6933 GCA_039932875.1 Betaproteobacteria bacterium
CCTGACCTCCAGGTTACCCCTGTTGGCGAGCTTGGTCACACTGTCATACGCCACCAGATCGCCAAGCTGCTCCTCGTTCATTTTGCGTTCGGAAATATCATTGACCAGCAATAAGACTTGCGACGTCGCTCCTGTGGATGACACGGCGGCGCGCACTTCCACCGGGTAGGTGCTGCCATCCTTGCGGATATTGATTGCTTGAAAATGCAGTGGCGCACGATCTCCGTGCACTGCATCGCTGCACAATTTCTGCAATTTGTTCAGCGGGTAGTCTGTCCCCATGAGTGGCAGGGACATTTGGTGCAAGTCGTTCGAGTCGTAGCCCAGGTTGGCCACTGCACGTTCGTTGGCAAACTGGATCTGATGCGAGCCCGGATGGAGAACGATGATTTCGTCGAAGGCCTCATGAAGTATCAAGCTCAGTTGTACCGCCGCAGCTGCTTCCTTGCGGCTCTCAAGCAGGGCAGCGACCATGGTGGCGAGATCGCGCAGCGATTCGCGCTGTTTACTGCTGAGTACGCGGCGCTCGTGATCCATGACGCACAACGTGCCAAGCGCCAGGCCATCCGACGTCAACAGCGGCATCCCGGCGTAAAAGCGGATGTCGGTCTTGCCGGTCACCAACGGGCCTTCGGCAAAGCGGGGATCGGCGCGGGCATCCATGACCTCGAACAATTGGGTATTGAGAATCGTGTGAGCACAAAACGACGTACATCGCGGTGTCTCCTGAATGTCCAGCCCGATACGCGCCTTGAACCATTGCCGGTCGCTATCAACGAGCGAAATCAAGGCAATCGGTGTTTTGCAGATACTCGCTGCCTGCCGCGCGACCGAATCGAGCGCGTTCTCCGCAGGCGTATCGAGCAGACCCAGCGACTGCAAGGTGCGCAGACGTTTGTATTCATTGAGCGGAACAGGGTAGGCTGGGTCGATACTATTGGCGTACTTGGCGTGGGTGGTCATGGTTGGCGCTTTCATGTTGTTGTGTCGCGGCGGGAATTGCATGACTGACATTATTGAAAGCGCGGGACAGGCCGACCATCGGGAGAATCGCCAAGGCGTGCGCGAAATGCCTTAAATAGTCCTCGGGTTCAGGGCAGTTTGCTTGGACATTGTCGTCCAAGATCATGTTGCACCGCCCCAATAAGCCCCTACTGACTTCAAGAGGGCGAAGTCCGGCCGACATCACTTTTTTATCCCTCTAACGACCGCTCAAGAACTGGACTGGGTTCCAGCCTAGGCCGGGGCGAAGGCGCTCCTAAGTTAACCGAACGACTCAGGATTCACATAGGCAGTCCGGTTATTCGCAGCCTGCTCTAGGGGAAATAGCAGCTAACGTTTTACCGTGCAAGCGCATAATCGCCACTCATCCATACTCGCTCGAACACACAACAACGCCATGAGTCTCAGCTATAACCTGCTATTGGTCGAAGACTCTGCCGACGACGCCGAGCTATTGCTGCATTCGTTGCGTGCTGCACCGTTCAAATTCACTGCAGTGCGGGTCGAAACCGAAGCCGAATACGACGCTGCACTGACGAAAGAACTACCCGACGTCGTACTTTGCGACTTCAATCTGCCGCGTTTTAGCACCGAGCGGGCACTGAAAATTCTCAACGATCGCCGGTTGGACATTCCGTTTATTGTTGTTTCGCATCACATCGGCGAGGAAGCGGCTGTCGCGGCCATGCAAAACGGTGCCAGCGATTACCTCCTGAAGAATCGCCTCGGTCGACTGTCGTCTGCAATCGAAGCCGCAATCGGACGGCGCGTATCGCGCCAGCAACAGGCGCTGGCTGAAGAGGCGTTACGCGCAAGTGAATCGATGAAGCGCGGCATTCTCAATTCACTAAATACGCGCATTGCCGTTCTCGATGGCAATGGCATCATCGTTGCGACCAACAAGGCCTGGGACAGTTACGGCGACACCCGCAGTCAGTCATACAAAGCGCCTGCAGCCTTGGGCAACAACTATTTTGACCTGCTGCAAGAGGCAGTGGATCGCGGCGATGACTCATCCGAGCAGAGTATGAAAAGTTTGCGCTCGGTGATTGATCGCGAAACGACTTTTGCCTCGGTCGAGTATGAACGTACAGTGCCGGGCGGAATCCGCTGGTTCGTCGCGCGTGCGATGCCACTAGAAGGAAGTACCGATGGGGCGGTGATTTCGCACGAAGACATAACCGACCGCATGTTGGCGCACCGCGCATTAGCTGATGTAAACAGACGCTTGCAGGCGATGTCCAAGCGCGTTCTCACCATTCAGGAAGAAGAGAGGCGCGGTATTTCACGCGAGTTGCACGACGATATTGGTCAATCGATGGCCGCCCTCAAGATCGGCCTGCATCGTCTCGCCCAGCGCATTGGTGATGAACACAGGGAAATCCTTGACCAGTGTCTGAGCACAGCCGACTCCACGCTCGAAAAGCTGCGCGACCTTTCGTTGCAGTTGCGTCCGCCCCAGCTAGACCAGCTCGGTCTCGATGACGCGCTGCATTGGCTGGTCGATCAGCAACGCAACAACACCGGTCTCGATATCAGTTGCAATTTCGTCGGCCTAACCGAGAGATTGCCTCCCGTTCTTGAAGGCGTGTGCTACCGCATCGCTCAGGAAGCGCTCAACAACGCCACACGCCACGCCAAGGCAAAGAAAATCGGCATTCGCGTCGAACTCAGCGACCGTCTACTCAAGCTGGCAATTCATGACGATGGCGTCGGCTTCGACATCGATGCCGCGCGCAACAAAGCCATCAAGACGGGGAGCCTGGGTCTGATCAGCATGGAAGAGCGCGCACAGCTTGCCGGTGGTCGCTTGAAGGTTCGTACGGTGCAAGGTGGCGGCACCACCGTGCAGGCTTCGTTCGCGTTGACCGGCAACGAGAAATCCGCGGCGCACGAAAGCGTCGATCACGCACGTGTGGGTTCGACATGAGCGCCATCCGCGTTCTCCTGGCTGATGATCACGCGCTGGTGCTCGCCGGCATTCGTTCGCTGGTCGAAGAGCTGGGTGGCACACAGATCGTTGCAGAGGCCAGCAACGGTCGCGACGCCGTCGCCCTTGCCAAACAGCACAAGCCGGACTTGGTGATCATGGATATTTCCATGCATGAGCTCAATGGCATAGAGGCCACCGCGCAAATCATGGCCGAGGTACCTGCAACCAAGGTGCTGATTTTGTCGATGCACACTACTGAAGACTTCGTGCGGCGCGCGATCAAGGCCGGTGCTGCCGGTTACCTGGTCAAGGACTCCGCGCCACTGGATTTGAAGATGGCAATAGCAGCGGTATTGCGAGGCGAGATTTACCTATCGCCACGAGTGTCCAGGCACGTTGTTTCTGGCTTCCTGCATGGCAAGCCGCATCAGACAGAATCGTCAATGGATGCGTTAACGGCGCGCCAGCGTGAAATCCTGCAGATGATCGCCGAGGGCAAAAGCACCAAGCAAATCGCCTTCCAGCTTGAGGTCAGCATCAAGACGATTGAAACCCATCGCGCCGCTTTGATGGAGCGGCTCGATATTCACGATCTCGCCGGATTGGTGCTTTACGCGGTGCGTCACGGTGTGATCAGCGTGGATCGGGCCGATTCTTAACTGATAGCGTGTTACCCCGGTATTCTTGAGAGCAAACTCAAGCACTGGTAAGGCTCGCAGGCCGAAAAGGCCGGGTGAGCCCCGCCAGTAAAGGGGTTCAATTACGTTTCGTCCAATTGCGCTTATTCGCACTCGCGCTGGCAGGAAGCGCCAACGCAATGTCTCATGTCATTTCGAGCAGAGCAAGCGATCTGCTTTTGGGTGTCAGCAACGCACCACTACAAAGGCAGATTTCTCACACAGTTAAGACGGGTTCGACATAACGGTAGCTTGCAGAGTGCGCTTTGCAGAGGTCGCTATTGTCGAACAGGTCGAGAGGTTCGTCCGTCAGTTTCGGAACATGAGCAGCAGCCTGTTTACGATCGTCGGGTCACGCTCGATCGCCTCTCGGGTCAGGGGTTGCCTCATGAAATCGCTGTAGCCGGCCGTGTTCGCGCCGGCGGCGGCGGCATCGAGATCGGCAAAACCCATTGACCAGTCCGGAAATTGGCGCCTGTCGAGATGCTGACGTGAACAAACAAAATAGGATGTGTGATGGGGGTCGTGGCTGATTTTGTCGGCCAGCTTTTCCACTACCGCCTCCTCGCCCTCCAACGCCTGCATGAAAGCACCGTCCTTGTAGAGCAACATGCCGGTGACGTCCAATGTTTGATTGGTGGCGCGCGCTTTCTCAAGCAGGTCGAACAGATCGTGGTGTGGGAAGGGTACGGTTGCGAGGCTGGTGTAAACGAGTGATGAAAGCATGGTGATCTCCGATATTAGAAAGGCTCGATGTTGCCTGCGGATGCTGGGATGCCTTACGCGCTAGGACGCGTCGTTTCGACCGGCACCAACTTCAAGGCAGGTGTATTTGGCGCACGTTGCGGCGTGGTCCGGTTAACCTGTTTGAATGCCATGCTGATGGCATTGCCGACAAGTCCCAATCCATCGACCACCTGAGTTTCCTGCGCAGCGACATCGGCAAGCAGCACATCGAAATTCACCACTTTGGAGGTGTGCGATTCATACTGCTTCAGCAAACAGTGGCCACGGAATGGGCTTATCCAGCAAAGGCGCCAGCGATGCGCGACGCTATCCTCGCGTATTTCCACGTAGCTGCCACGAACTAGCCCTGCTCTTGCGAGCGATTCGGCAGCCGATGGCGCTGGTGCAGTGCCTTGTGCGGATTCGTACGCAAAGCTCAATGGCACTTGACCGTCGTGATTGGCGTCGCGTTTACCTTGCAAGGCGCGCAGATGTAGCGTTTGAAGCGTATGCAGGAAATCATCGGCGAGCAAGTCATGCATTTGTGCGTGCGCAATACCATCGCGTATGAGCTCGATCAGAGAGGAAAGCAAATGTGCCCGTACCGTGCGATCTTCGTGTCGGGTAACCGGCTCGATGCTCTTCAACAACTCGTCGAGGGTCGCCACGCCGAGTTTCCAGGCTTGACCATCGATGCCCCCGTGTAAATAGTCCGCGACCAGAACGGCACGCCAGGTAATCAGCACGAACGTGGTAATTTCGGGCGGCAGTGTGCGTCCATCCAGGCGTTTACCGATAGCCACGTTGGCTGCATCGTGGGCGCACTCACGCAATTCAGACTGCTG
Organism: Betaproteobacteria bacterium; assembly: GCA_039932875.1. Lineage (GTDB taxonomy): Bacteria > Pseudomonadota > Gammaproteobacteria > Burkholderiales > Usitatibacteraceae > UKL13-2. The sequence goes on from JBDTPE010000124.1 coordinate 5,184, forward strand.
CAGAAGGCGAATTGCAGGGTCTTTCTGCAACGCGATTTCCTCATGGGCTGCGATGAGCGCATCCAGCCGCTCAAAAGCCGTTGCGAACGCTCGCGGTTCGTTGTCCTGCGCACGTATAGCGTCCTCCACAATTCGGGCTGCCATATCAACGGTACTGGCGGCTTCGTCATTGAGCTCAAGAATTGTTCCGGCTTCAGCAAGCAATTCCAGAAGCTTGCGGGCAGGGTGCGTGCTATGCGTCAGGAACCCTGCGTCCTTGCTGACGAGTCTCAGCATGGAATCGTTCAGCCGCGCGATGACTAGCCGCATTACCATCGGGATTTGCGCGTCCTTGCTGAGCACGTCGAACGTCGCCAGCAGTATCCGCTCGGTCAGCACCAATTGTCGTGGTGGATCGGCTAATTCGGTTTTTATGGAGTTCGGCGCGGGCGCCGATGAAGCAGCTGTCGTCTGCCCAGCCGGGCCGGTGTCGGCTTGCGCGGATCGCAGCGTTTTTAGTAATTCTTCAATGAGCGCAGTGTCCGTTGCTGGCACAGCCGGCGTCTGGGCGACAAGATTGGGACGCTCCGCTGCCACGACCGGTCGAAATACGTAAGCATCCAGTTCCACGCCATGCTGCTTCAGCCACTCGGTTCCAACGCGGTAAGTTGCCGGCAATATCTCAAGCAACAGTGGCCCGAACGCTTTGAACATCGCCAGATTCGCCGCAGTATTGCTCTTGATCGATCCCAGCGCGTGCAATAGCGCATTGGCAAATACTCTTGGGAACACCGGGTTGGTTTCATCCGTGAGGCGCTCCCTGCCTAAGAGTAGTGCGATGCCGCGTGAGAGTTCGAACAGCTCGTAATCCGCTTGCTCCTTGAGGCGATTGGTGCAATCGATGAGTGCGATCTCTTCGGCCATCTGCTGGTCGTCGACCAATCGTAAAGTACTGAGGGGATTGCGGCTTCGGCGGCTGCGCGTCGCCACCGGATCGACAATTGTGTCGAAACTGGCTACGAACGTCGCGGCCAGGTGTGCCTCGATGGAAGCATGTCGCGAATAAAGTAATTGCGCTGCATCCGCCAACTCCAGTCTCTCGCTTGCATTTGACGCTAACTCGCTTTCGAATTCTATGAAGCCATTCACTTCAGGCAATACCGCGCCGATTTTTGCCGCGAAGGTGGACGCGAGTTGGTCGCGTAGACCGGATAGCAGGGACGGGTCGTATATCGACAGGTTGGATAACTGTGCGACTGACATTGCATTTCTCCAGAACTGAAGTTTTCCTGCCTATGCAGGAGCCCGGTCAATTCGACGCTGAGGTAAATGAGTCCGAAAACTCATCGAGCAATGTTGGACGATACGCAGACACTCTGTCTGTTCGCCGCCGAACACAGTCAAGCAAATGATGCTTACGGCCAAATGCCTTGAGGCAAGAGCGCCTATTGGCGGGGTGATCAACGCATTTTTGGCCCAAGAGCCGCACCAAATGGCGATCTACGATCATCGTTCATACGGATCACTGCCAGCCATGGTGACTTGGGACGTGGGTTCAACATTCCGCAACAGCCAGCGTTAGAAACTTCGCTTCAAACACATCGCGCGGCACGGGCTTGCTGAACAGATAGCCCTGCATTTCATCGCAAGCGAGCGACCGCAACAGACGCGCCTGTTCATCGGTCTCGACGCCTTCGGCCACCACCTTGAGTTTCAGCGAATGCGCCAGCGTGACGATAGTCGAGACGAGCGCCAAGCCTTCCGGCGCCTC
>JBDTPE010000125.1:0-6920 GCA_039932875.1 Betaproteobacteria bacterium
TCGCAGGCGCCATTCGTCACATGCACAAATGGTTGCTGATGACACGAGCTACAGTTGCTCCCAAAGCTGGCATGCGCACTTGAGAGCGGCCCTACGTCCCACGACGCATCAGCCTTCAAGCCGGCGGCTTTTGCGGGCACCTTTCCGTGACCGCGGTCCATCGCGCTTAATACTGGCCAGAGAAGAAACACCAGCAACACCGCGCCAAACGCAACCCAGCTAAACAATCGTTTGGACAGCCATGTGGTTTTGATGCCGGCTTTGACGTGGCTCTTTACTTCTTCAAGATCGTCCTTGAGGGGATCAATGAGCTCCACGCTCAATGCCAGATCGACATCCGATTGCAACGGCAACACAATGATTTCAAACGGACCAATGTGCAGCTTTTGGCCAGCTTTTAGCGTTGCAGCGGTTTGGAAACCGCCGTCAACACTGACGACACCGCCACGTGCTTCGATAAACGAGACACCGTCCACGCCGCAAATAACTTCGGCATGAAGCAAGGCAATACGAGGGTCAGGCAAATGCAGCTTGCAATCGGCACCGCGCCCGATGCGAAGTGTTTCCGCCACGACTGTCTGCTCGGTACTTGCGGGTTGACCCTTCTTGTTACGTGTAATGGTTGCCAGTTTGATTTTCATCGCCGTCTACCAATAGAAGAAAACGGCGACAATATGTGCCACCAATGCCGCGAGCAACGCGACCGACAAGGGAACATGAAAGTACAACCATATGTCCATAATCGCTTTGTAGCGGATGTCGGTACGCGCACGCGCAACCAGGCGCTGCTTGCGCAGCAACATGCCGTAGAGATCCTGTAGCTTGCGCGCCGCATCACCTTTCACCGTACCGGCGCGCGCCTTGATCAACTGGACAGCCAGCGTCGTAGGGCAATTTGGCACGCGTTCGCGCAATTGCGCATAGACACCGCCACCAATGCGGGTTTCCTGGACCGACGCCAGCACTGCCTTGTTGACTTCGTCTGACATCCCCAGCGCCAGGCGACGCGCTTCGCGGTCGATGTCGGCGATTTTGAGCGTAAGGCTCTCCAAGGTATCTTCAGCGAGGTTCTCTGTCATTAGGGCGGGGAATCGCAAATAGGTATACACGCCGTAGAAACCTGACAGGATCACGATCATCATCAGTACATAGGCGAGCGTGTGCACATTCCAACCAACCTGGAAGGCGGCGTGGAGTGTCGCAACAATAATCAACGAGGTGCCGAGGTAAATGTGCGCCGACAACCAGCCTTTGATGTCCCCGGTGGTTCGATAGCGGCGCTTCTGCACGCCCAGCCACATCAGCCAGAAAATCAATAGCGCACCAATGGTGCCCAGCGTATAGCCCAGCGGCGTGCCGCCATAGTGCCCGAGCGGATATTTGTACCAGCCATAAGCAAAAATGACCGCCACAACGACGAGCGCTGCCAATTTTAAATATCGGTAGTCACGATACTCGAGAATAGTGCGATGACGCATGATGACTGTGGCCCCCTAAGGCTATTTTTCAGCAGGCCACCCTTTGCGACCTGACGACCTTGCGGCTGAAAACTGATGATGTCAGCCTGATGGCCGATCAATATCGCTTTCAAGTCCGCCCACGAGTACGAAAAACCGCTGCAACCACGCAACTCTAGTTCCAGCTTATCCAAGCAAAAGACCATAGATAAACCAAGGAAATGAGTCTAACCGTTTTTGAATTTTAGTCAAATCCAGCAATTGCAATGGCGCAAAACCGTCTGAGAAGCAAGGCTAACTAAACGGTTCCTTGTGCTTAGCGACAGAGGTGCAAGCTATAATCTGGGGCGGTTTTTGCCGCGTGTGTTTTTCCGCCCTGCCACCCAATTCCCTACCTGACTGACCAAACCGTGCTCATTTTCCTGATCGTTGCGTTGCTGATGTTGATTGTCGCATTGGCGTTTGTCGTCGTGCCGTTGCTGCGTGAACGTGTGACTGCCGATCCCGTGTCCGATGCCGGCAGCAATGTCGCTATTTACAAATCGCAGCGCCGTGAACTTGACGAAGAACTGGCGCGCGGGGCAATCAGCGAAGCCGAACATGGTACTGCGCTTGCCGAACTATCAGCTCGCGTTGTCGATGAAGTGCCCGAATCAACGGGGCTGACGACGAACAGCACTGCGGCAAGCACACGGCCCTGGTGGCTGGTCGCGATCATTGCAATAGGGATGCCAATGGCGACGCTGATCTTATACGGCACGCTAGGGGCGCCACGCGCAATCGAGATGACTGGCATGCCCGCAGCGAGCGCCGCAACATCAGCTGGCCAACCGGATGCGAAGGCCGGTGAAGAACCGCCAATGTCCGACAAACAAATCCTGGCAATGGTTGAAAGCCTAAAGCAAAAGATGCAGCAAAATCCTAACGATCCACGCGGGTGGATCTTGCTTGGGAGGTCGCAGAACGCCTTGGGGCGCTTCGTAGAAGCTGCTGCGGCATATGAGCGCGCTGTTGCGCTAACGCCGAACGACGCCCAACTTCTGGCTGATTTTGCTGACGCTGCCGTGATGACGCAGCAAGGCAGATTCGAAGGGAAACCCTACTCGCTGATCATGCGCGCGTTAAAACTGGAACCTACCAACATGAAAGCCCTTGCCCTTGCGGGCACTGCGGAGCTGCGCATGGGCAATCGCGCGGCATCGCTCGCCCATTGGGAAAAGCTGAAAACGCTGGTAGAGAAAGATTCCGCAGATTATCGCGAGGTCGAATCCATTATTGCGGAGGTGAAGACAACCAAGCTCGATGCACCTACTGCCATGGCTGCCGCACCGATGGCTACTGCGCCGGCGCCGGTCGCCACGGCGAGCGCGGACGGCAAATCGAACGCCACAGCTGGCGTCAAGATTACCGGCAAGGTCGCTATCGCGCCGGATTTCATCAGCAAACTCGCAGCTGGCGATACGCTTTTCGTATTTGCCCGCGCCAAGGAAGGGCCGCGCATGCCGCTTGCCGTGATGCGCGTAGCCGCACCAGGCGCCAGTGGATTCCCGTTGTCGTTTGAGCTAAACGATGCGATGGCAATGGCACCGGGGATGAATTTATCCAAGTTTTCTGAAGTAGTGATTGAGGCGCGTATTTCAAAATCCGGAAATGCCCAACTTCAACCGGGCGATCTCTCCGGTGTGTCGCCGGTGATAAAACCTGGCGCGACCGGTGTGCTTGTCACGATCGGCAAAGTCGTCCCCTAATGCAGGCTGCGGGCGCGACGGCTTTGGAACGAAGCGCCGCACCCATGCTGCTTGCACGCGACTTGCGGTTGGAACGCGGCTCGCGAGCCATCATCAACGGCTTGTCATTCACGGTCGAATCCGGACAGACTTTAGTACTGCGCGGATCGAATGGTTCCGGCAAGACCAGCCTGCTGCGCATTCTGGCAGGGCTTTCGCTACCGGATAAAGGTGCCGTTGCATGGCGCGGCGAAACACTAAAAGCCCTTTCGGCGACCTGGCGCAATGCAGTGCTCTATCTTGGGCATACCAACGCATTGAAAGAAGATTTCACCGCACAGGAAAATCTACGCGATGCGCTTCTCATTGATGGCATGACCATTACGCCTGCTGTGCAAATGTCAGCGCTCGAAAAAGTTGGCTTGCTCGATCGCCGCAACGTGCTCGCTCGGCGACTTTCGCAAGGGCAGAAGCGTCGCGTGGGGCTGGCACGCTTGGCCCTGGCACTGGCCCACCACCCGTACAAACCTCTTTGGCTGTTGGACGAACCGACCAACGCCCTCGATGAGAAGGGTGTGTCGCTATTCACTGGCCTCATAAGTGAGCACCTCAATCGCGGCGGCATTGCCTGCATTGCGACGCATCTCATCCTGAATCTGGCCGCACCGGTAACAGAGTTGAATCTCGATGACATGGCTGAACTAGCGAAATGAACAGTTCACCTATGACTACTGGTCAGCACGAGCAATCGGGGTTTGCGGCCGAACGTGGATTTCTGGTCGCCTTCGCCCGTGATGCCAAGCTGGCCGCGCGTTCTAAGGGTGAAGTTATCCAGGCGCTGGCATTTTTCGTGATCGTCGTCAGTTTGTTCCCATTAGCTATCGGCCCCGAATCGGCACTGCTAAAACGTATCGCGCCGGGTGTTGTGTGGGTAGCGGCTCTGCTTTCTGTGCTGCTGACGCTGCCCCGAATACTGGCCAATGACCATGCTGATGGCACGCTCGAACAATTGGCATTGTCGGTATATCCACTGCCCCTGATTGTGGCGGGTAAAATAGTCGCACATTGGCTGATGACCGGCCTGCCCCTGGCGCTGCTGTCGCCGGTACTTGGTCTGCAATTTGGTCTTGAGTCTCGTGAACTTGGTGTGATGTTTGCGAGTCTTATGCTGGGTACGCCGGTACTGTCGCTCATCGGCTCTATTGGTGCGGCACTGACACTGGGTGTTCGCGGTGGATCGATACTGTTGGCGCTGCTGGTGTTGCCGCTGTACATACCGGTGTTGATCTTTGGTGCCGGCGCAGTGGAGCAAGCGATGGCGGGTATCGATGCCGCGGCGAATTTATCTCTGCTGGGGGCTATCTTGCTGCTCGGCGGATTGGTGGTGCCGTTTGCCGTTGCAGTGGCCGTAAAAATTTCTCTGGATTGATGTATCGAACCGAAATGAGTCTATTCAAATACTCGTCCCCTGCCCTGTTTTTTCCGCTTGCCGGAAAAATGCTGCCATGGTTTTCGGCTCTTGCCGTGATCTTCGGTGCCATCGGACTTTATCTTGGCCTGGTCGTTGCACCTGAAGACTTCCAGCAGGGCGAGGTTTATCGCATCATCTTTATACATGTACCGACAGCCTGGATGGCGATGTTCATTTATCTGGTGATGGCGATGTACGGCGTGATGGCGCTTACCTTCAACACGCGTTTGTCCGCGATGATGATGGAAGCACTGGCGCCAACGGGCGCAATCTTTACCGTGCTTGCCTTATGGACTGGTGCGCTTTGGGGGCGGCCAACGTGGGGCACCTACTGGGCCTGGGACGCTCGCATGACGTCGACCTTGATTCTGTTGTTCTTGTATGTCGGCTACATTGCCCTCATCAATGCCATCGAAGACAAGAAGCGCGCCGACAAGGCTGGGGCGTTGCTGGTTATCGTCGGCTCGGTCAATGTGCCGATCATCTATTTCTCGGTCAAGTGGTGGAACACACTGCATCAAGGCTCGTCGGTTTCGATGACAGCCTCGCCGAAAATGGCGGCCATTATGTTGTGGGCAATGCTCGCCATGGCGATTGGCTGTTGGATGTACGCCATCGCAGTATCGCTGGCACGTGTACGTGCGATCATTCGCGAGCGGGAACGCGACCGCGCTTCGGGGCAGGCGCGCAACGCAAGGTACGAAACTGACCCGGCTAATGCTGTCGCCGGATCATGAACTGGGCAGATTTTTTTTCGATGAGCGGGCGCGGCTTCTATTTGTGGGGCTCTTTTGGCGCGTTCGCGATCGCTCTCATTTTGGAAATCATATTCGTGCGGCTACGTGGCAAGCGTGTGCAGGCTGCAATCGAAGAAGAGTTATTGGCTGACCAAGCCAGAGGACGTGAGTAATGAAAGCCAGACATCGCAGGTTCATGTGGATTGCACTCGGATTGTGTGTGATCGGTATCGCCGTTACGTTGGTGCTTCGGGCATTCAATTCCAACATGGTGTTTTTCTTTACGCCTACCGATGTTGCCGAGAACAAGGCGCCTGCTGACCGCACTTTTCGCATTGGCGGGCTGGTCACTGCGGGCAGCGTCAAACGTCAGAGTGATGGTCTGACAGTAACTTTTGCCGTCACCGACATGGCTAAAACCATTCCGGTTACCTTCACTGGCATCCTCCCCGACCTGTTCAAAGAGGGTAAGGGCGTGGTGGCGCAGGGCAAGCTCGGGCAGGATGGCGTCTTTCGCGCCGCTGAAGTACTGGCCAAGCACGACGAAAACTACATGCCGCCGGAGGCTGCGGAAGCATTGAAACGGGCGGGCAAACCTATCGACGGCGCCATGTTTGCAGGTCAAAAGCCTGTCGCCACGCAAGTACCGAACTCCAATTGAATCACACGCAGAGGCATTTACCATGGTTCCAGAACTAGGCCATTTTTCGCTGATTCTTGCGCTTTGCCTGGCGGTCGCGCTCGGCGTCGTGCCGTTGATCGGCGCATTTCGTAGTGACGCCCGACTTCTGTCTGCGGCACGGCCGCTGGCGCATGGCCAATTTGTATTTATCGTATTTGCCTTCGCCTGCCTGGTCTATTCGTTTATCAGCAGCGATTTTTCGGTGCAGAACGTTGCCGCCAACTCCAATACCAAGTTGCCGGTCTATTACCGCATTACCGCTTCATGGGGCTCGCACGAAGGATCTTTGCTGCTGTGGGTATTGATGCTCGCCGGTTGGACCTTTGCAGTATCAATTTTCAGCCGTAACCTGCCGCAAGAAGTGATTGCGCGGGTGCTGGCGGTAATGGGCCTGATCATGGTCGGGTTCCTGTTGTTCATGCTGCTGACGTCCAATCCGTTTGATCGCCTGCTACCTGCAGCCGTTGAAGGGCGTGACTTGAATCCATTGCTACAAGATCCGGGGATGATTTACCACCCGCCGATGCTGTACATGGGATACGTCGGTTTCTCGGTCGCGTTTGCGTTTGCGGTCGCGGCATTGATCGGCGGCAAACTTGACGCCACCTGGGCGCGCTGGTCCCGTCCGTGGACCACGGCAGCGTGGTGCTTTCTGACCATCGGTATCGCGCTGGGTTCTGCGTGGGCCTATTACGAATTGGGTTGGGGCGGCTGGTGGTTCTGGGATCCAGTCGAAAACGCGTCGTTCATGCCATGGCTGGTCGGCACGGCGTTGATTCACTCACTTGCGGTGACTGAAAAGCGCGGTGTGTTCAAGAGCTGGACGGTGCTGCTTGCCATCATCGC
>JBDTPE010000126.1:0-6901 GCA_039932875.1 Betaproteobacteria bacterium
CGACCGGAACCACAGTCGCACCCAGCAACTTCATGCGGTAGACGTTTTGCGCTTGCCGCCGGATGTCTTCACTTCCCATGTAAACGACGCATTCCATACCGTAGCGGGCAGCGACAGTCGCGGTGGCAACCCCATGTTGGCCGGCGCCGGTTTCGGCTATCACCCGACGCTTGCCCATGCGCCGCGCCAGCATCGCCTGGCCAACGGTGTTGTTCACTTTATGTGCACCGGTGTGATTTAGATCTTCGCGCTTGAGATAAATCTGCGCACCACCAAGTTCATCGGAAAGTCGCCGAGCGTGATAAATCGGACTTGGCCGTCCGACGTAATGCTTTAGTTCGTATTTAATTTCGGCCAGGAACTCGGGATCGGCGTTGGCCTTTTCGTATTCGACTTTGAGCTGGTGCAGGGCCGCCTGCAGCGTCTCGGCAACGAATACCCCACCGTAAGGACCGAAATGGCCTGTGGCATCGGGCAAATTGTAATCTTCAAGCTGCGTCTGCATTCCGTACTTCCTCTATGAATTGCCTGATTCTGGTGTGATCTTTGCGGCCCTTGGGGCCATTTTGCATCTCAACGCCGCTCGATACGTCGACTGCCAACGGCCTGATCATTCGAATCGCCTCAGCGACATTGGCGGGTTGAAGTCCGCCGGACAGCACGATGTGCCGCCGCAACTGTTCAGGAATGACCCGCCAGTCGAAGGACTCGCCGCTACCGCCGTATACCCCACGAGATAGCGCATCAAGCAACAACGCCTTTGCGCCATTGTGTCGTTTCGCACATTCTAGCAAATCGTCAGCGGTGATCCCGGCCCCGACGCGCACGGCTTTAAGGTACGGTAACCCGAATTGAGCACAGTAAACTGGGTCCTCATCTCCGTGAAACTGCAAAATTGCCGGTCGCAATCGAACAACTACCTCATTTACCTCATTGACTTCAGCATTGACAAACAACGCCACTGTTGAAACGAATGGCGGCAACGCTGATGCGATCACGACCGCCTGATCGAGAGTGACCGACCGTGGACTGGACGCATAAAAGATAAGGCCTATTGCGTCCGCGCCGGCAGACGAAGCTGCCAGCGCGTCCGCTACGCAGCCAATGCCGCAAATCTTGATTCGGGTTCGGGACATCGCAGGCTCAAGTGTCAAAAGGGTGGCGCAAGCGGACCGGCGGCAGATTGAATTCAGGCGGGTAATCCACGCAACTCAGATAAAGGCCGTCGGGCGCGAAAGTTGGCGCGGCGCACGAACGATCGCGGGCTGCGAAAACTTGCTGGAACTCCGCCAGGCTTCTGCGGCCCGCGCCAACGTATACCAGCTCACCGACGATGTTGCGGACCATGTGATGCAGAAACGCGTTGGCACGGAATGCTAGAACCATCATCCCCTTCGTCTCTCCGGCGTGAACACTTGATGCCGCCGACGTGACGCTTACGTCGAGCATTAGCCTTACCGGCGATTTTGCCTGACATTCCGCTGAACGAAACGACGAAAAATCGTGTTCGCCAACAAGCAACTGGGCGGCTTCGCGCATTTTGTCGACATCGAGCGCGCCATGAAACCAACCTGCAAGACCGTGAAAGGTTGCACTCTCCACCGCGTCGTTCAACAGCAAGTATCGGTAATATCGTGTTCTGGCGGAGAAGCGGGCATGAAAACTGGCTGCGACGGGCTTGGCCCAAACAACGCGAATATCAGCCGGGAGACTGGTATTGGTTCCTCGCACCCAGGAAACATCATCGCGCTCGACTTCACTGTCCAGATGCACAACTTGCGCCATTGCATGCACGCCGGCATCGGTACGACCGGCGCAGGTTGTCGAGACCTTTTTGCCGAGAAATTTCTCAAGTGCGCGTTCCAGATGATTTTGCACCGCACAACCGGTTAGCTGAGTCTGCCAGCCACAATATCGGGTACCGCGATATTCAAGTCCGAGCGCAATACGCATCCATCACCATCAGAAAAAACAAAGGGCGCGTCACCGCGCCCCAAACCCAATACATCGAAATTTTCAAAGGCCCGCGATGAGCTTCTTGGCCTCAGCCTGTTGGCCCGCATTCCCTTCGCGCATGACCTCGTTCAGAATTTCCTTTGCGCCGTCACTATCGCCAATTTCTACGTAGGCTTTTGCTAGTTCCAGTTTGGTCGCCGCCGCACCACTATCAGTTCCACCGGTTTCAGCTGGACCATCCAGGTCGAGGCTCAGGTCCCCAAAGGACGACGACTTCGAAGGAGCGCCCATCGACTTGGGTGGCTGCGCCTGTGGCACAGCAGCCATCTTGATGGTTTCGGAATGAGAAGGCTCGTCAAGCGACAGTGCCGACAGATCGAAGTCAAAAGACGACGCTTCAGGTATAGGCGCCGCTATGGGTGCAGCAACCGGCGCAGCGTGGGCTACCGGTGTGTCCAGAGCCAGGTCAAAGTCCATCCCCGAGCCTTCATCCGGTTTCAGACCGATATCTGCATGCGCCGCAGGTCCTGAAGTTGTGCCCAAATCCAAGTCAAAGTCGGAACCGCCACCGGACACAGGTTGATCGCTATTCGGCGCGGAAATATCGATCGCTGACGACGGCGTGGCAGAATCCGAGAAACCAAGGTCAAAATCCAAGTCTGGCGGCGATGCGGATTCGGCGCTGCCTTCCGCAGACGCAGCCAGCGCGGCACCACCTGCAGCAAATGCACCTGTCGTTGCATACGCAGCGCCACTGCCACTATAGAGTGGGTTTTGAGGATCAATCGCCGCACCCATGGCCGCAGCTTTGGCCCAGTGCGGACTGCCCTCACCTACACTGTCCTTGAATTCGCGCGCCACCGTTTCAAACGCCTGAGCGCTCTTCCGATTGTGATAAATCTCCAGCAGCTTCAGGGTAATTTCGTGACGGCTCTTGTCGCGGCCAAGTGCCTCTTTAAGAATTTCTTCAGCCTGTGCGTCACGCCCGTAGGCGATATAAACATCGGCTTCCGCTAGTGGATCGACTTCATCTGTGTCGATACTGCCCGGCCCGGTTTTATCAAAGTCCGTCAGGAACGAGCTGTTACCAGTATCGACCAACCCGCCACCTTTGTTACCGGTTACGGTATTTGGCTTCAAATCACTTGGCATGATCGAAGAGGTCCTGCTCATGCTGGTGTTGCTTGATGGACCCTTTTTCTTGCGGCGGGACATGAAAAACAGCAAACCACCAATTCCGATCAGCGCTGCGCCACCGGCACCCGCAATCAAGCCGTATTCATCAATAAAATCTGGCGCAGGCGGTGGTGCAGCTTTCTTCGGTGCAGCAGGCTTCACATTGGCCGGCTTCGCGGCGACCACGGCATCAGACTTAGCCGCTGGGGGAACAACCTCGCCCGGCTTGGCGTCCGCTTTGGGCGGTGTTTTCGAGGAATCAGGTGTGGCGACCGGCGGCGTTATTTGCGCGACTTTGGTCTCGACCACGGGTGCGGGAACGGGCGTTGCAGGTGAAGCTGGTGTTTTCGCCTCAACCTTCGGTGGTACCTTTTCCTCAGGCTTTGCCGCAACCTTGGTGTCAACCGGGGCAGGTGCAGCCAATCCTTTAACCTCGGCCAGTTTGCGCATGGTGGCGATCTGTTTTTCCAGATCTGCAACACGAGAATTTGCTTCTTTGAGGGCATTCTCCCGTGCTATTTTTTCTTCTTTGAGTGCATTAACCTGATCTTGCGCGCCACCTGAGGCACCCGCATTTCCTACTTTACCGGGAACACCGTCAGTTTTGGCGATCTTGAGTTGATCTTTGGGCGCAGTAGCTGGTGTTGGAATATCCGGCTTGGCAACGGTTATCTTGCCGGTGGCAGCATTGGTCGCGGCTTTGGGCTGGCTACTGGCTACAGAACCGGCAACCTGTTCACGATATGCGTTCCAGTTGGCAACCTGAACCTTGATCTCACCGCGCGCTTCATTCGCCGATACGCTGGCAACTTCGCTAGCCGACGGCACGCGCAAAATTTGCCCGGTACGCAAGCGGTTCATGTTGTTATCGACAAATGCCGCTTTGTTTTCTCGATATAGTGCCACCAGCATCTGTTCGAGTGAAACCGTGTCGGACTTCATCTCGGTGGCAATTTTGCTAAGCGTGTCGCCACGCTTGACTGGGCCGTATGTGTCCCCTGCAGCCTCGGTTTTTGCCGATGGCGAGCCGGAGATAGTCGCAGCTGGCGACGGCACTGAGACGCTTGGCTTCACGACCGCCACGTCGGCGACCGGCGCGGCGATACGTGCTTCATTGAAACCCGGTGGGTCGAGCAAAATTGGATATTCACGCAATAGCCTGCCAGCGGGCCAATTCATTTCTACGAGTACATCCAGAAATGGCTCATTGATCGGGGCGCTGCTCGCGATCTTCAGAAGAGGCGTGCCGTTGGCACGACGTTCCGTCGCAAAGCGCAATTGGCGCAATAACGGCGTGTATTCGATGCGAGCCTCGCCGTAGGATTCGGGACTGGCTACCCGCGCCGTGATTGCTTCAAATTCACCAGGCTGCAGCGATACAAGTTCAATTTCTGCAGAGAGTGGCTGACCCAGTGCGGAGCTGACTGAGAGTTTACCCAAGCCTGCCGCGTAAACAGACAATGCGGAAAAGGCTAATAGTGCTCCCCCCAATGCCACGACTAATTTTGTTTTTGGTGGACGGTTCATGCGTAAACCCCAACCCTTCGATTTTCGAGGACAAATTAAAATAACATCAACGAGTTATTGTTGCAACTTTATTCGCTTTCTAGCATTAGAAGCGAAACCGGATGATTTTTCAACCGGTGATTAGGTTTTCTCGCACGATAACTGGCAAAAAAACACTAAGAAACTGATAAATAAGCTATTTTTCCAGGATTATGCGCAACATACGGCGAAGTGGTTCAGCTGCCCCCCACAGCAATTGGTCGCCGACCGTAAATGCCGACAGATATTCAGGCCCCATTGCCAATTTGCGTAATCGCCCGACCGGGATGTGCATTTTCCCTGTCACCGCCGCTGGTGTAAGTTCACGCATCGTGATTTCTCTCTCATTCGGAATCACCCGCGCCCAAGGATTATCGTTGGCAATTAGTTGCTCGATTTCGGTGAGCGAAACTTCGCGTTTTAGCTTGATAGTCAATGCCTGACTATGACAGCGCATGGCGCCAACGCGAACACACAAACTGTCGATTGGAATTGCCGCATTCTCACCGCCTGAATCAACCGCTGAATTGCGCCCGAGAATCTTGTTGGTCTCGGCCATCCCTTTCCATTCTTCCAGCGACATGCCCGGATTTCCCATCGTCGCCATATCTTTGTCGATCCATGGAATGAGATTGCCTGCCAGTGGGACACCAAAATATTGCGTCTCTTCAGGTGAAAGCGCGTGCTGAGCGGCCAGAATTTTTTTGTCGATCTCTAGAATTGCGGAGTGCGGATCGGCGAGAAGTGCTTTCACCTCTGCATTGAGCGACCCGAACTGTGTAAGGAGCTCGCGCATATGCGTCGCACCTCCGCCCGATGCAGCCTGATACGTCATACAGGTCATCCATTCAATCAGGTCCGCCTTGAACAGACCAGCGAGCCCCATCAACATGCAGCTTACGGTGCAATTGCCACCGATATAGTCCTTGATACCACTTGCGAGCGCAGCCTTGATTACCGGCATGTTGACCGGGTCAAGAATAATGACCGCGTCATCCTTCATCCGCAGGGTCTTGGCCGCATCGATCCAGTAACCTTTCCAGCCCGCAGCACGCAGCTGCGGATAAATCTCGGTCGTATAGTCGCCGCCCTGACAGGTAATCACGACATCCATTTGTTTCAAATGCGAAACGTCCCTGGCGTCGAGTAATTCGGCGCCATTGGCTTCGGCAGGGGCTTTGCCACCGACATTGGAAGTCGTGAAGAACACCGGCTCCACCAGTGCAAAGTCGCCCTCTTGCCGCATCCGATCCATCAGCACGGACCCGACCATGCCGCGCCAGCCAACCATTCCAACTTTCAGCATTGCCATGATTTTCCCAAACAACCTTTCAAAATCTGATCATCAATAGTCAAACTCAAGCACTGGTGCGGCTCTCAAACGCAAATAGTCTGAAACGCCACTCAAATACTTGATCTACATATTCGCGACTACTGCTGCGCCCATTTCACGCGTGCCGCAAATCCTATCGCCCGGTCCGGCGATATCGCCGGTTCTTAGACCCGATGCCAGCGCCTTCTGCACGGCGCCCTCAACGCGCGCTGCCGCATCGGCAAGGTCAAACGTATAGCGCAGCATCATCGCCAATGAAAGTATTTGCGCTAACGGGTTAGCGACACCCTTGCCGGCAATATCCGGAGCAGATCCGTGAATCGGCTCGTAAAGCCCCTTCGCGTTGGCATCAAGCGATGCTGAAGGCAGCATACCAATTGACCCTGTCAGCATCGATGCCTCGTCAGACAGAATGTCTCCAAACATATTGCCCGCCACCATCACGTCAAACTGCTTAGGGTTTCTCACCAGTTGCATCGCTGCGTTATCCACCAGCATGTGCGTCAATTCCACGTCAGGGTATTCAGGCGCAATTTCGATAGCGAGATCCCGCCAAAGCTGCATCGCTTCCAGCACATTCATTTTGTCGATCGAACATAGACGCTTGCTACGTTGACGCGCGGTACGAAAGCCAACGTGGAGGATGCGCCGGATCTGCGCCTCGGTGTAGTGCATGGTGTTGATACCTACACGCTTACCTTTTTCGCCGGAAATACTGCGCGGCTCACCGAAGTAAATATCACCCGTCAGTTCACGAATGATCATCAAGTCCAGACCGGCCACAATTTCCGGCTTCAGGGATGATGCATTGGCCAGTTCCGGAAATACGATCGCTGGTCGCAAATTAGCGAAGAAGTCGCACTCCTTACGCAAACCGAGGATCGCCTTCTC
>JBDTPE010000127.1:0-6869 GCA_039932875.1 Betaproteobacteria bacterium
CAACGAGGTCCACCGTGAGCAAAGTTTTTTTGCGTGTATACAGCTTGTTCATCGCAACCACCCTCGGATTGCCCGCAGTGGCAGTCTCCGAGTCGCTGCCGCAAGGGGTCCTTCCGTTGGCTATAACACCGGCGATGATTCAAGAGGCATCCAAAGTAACCCAGTTGCCAACATCACGTGGCAGCAGTTCAGTCGTTCACATCGGGGCCCACGCCGACGATCTCGCCTACGTGCCGCCGCGCAATAGCGAACAAATACCAAATGGTTGCGCCCAAAATCCAGGAGCCCTTTGCTATGACTATCGGAATGGAGGCGCCGTCTACAAACCGATGCGCAGTCTTCTGCCGGATTTGCCCGGCATGACACCGCAGAACCTGTCCATCCGCCGCAACAAAGTCGTGGCGCAATATTCGTTCAAGTAGCTATCACCCGAGACACCTGAGACGATAGCTGAATTGGTGCCGGGCCGATGAAGCGTCGGCATTGACGGGCGTTTGCGACCAGAAACAGCGGAAATGCCGTGCCAGATGGCGCTCTGCTTGCCGCAAGACCTGTGGCACCTGCCCCGCCGGCCTTGATTTGGCTATGATTGGGTCTGTCCGCGCCAACAGCTGATCAGGTGGTCGCTTAACCCCATAGGAAATCAATATGCGTTTTGCTTACATCGCACCATCTCTATTGACGTTGCTTGTGCTTTCGCGCGGCGCGTTTGGCGAGGTTCCCGTATATACATCGACCGCTATTACTGAGGAAATGTTGTTCGCGGATGACCCCAATGGCTGGGCCAGGCCAAAGGTGGTCGTGCCGCCGGATTTTCCTGTAGATCAATTGACAGCGAACGCAAGTGGCCATGTCGATGCAGAGTTCGGGTTCGACCAGAAAGGCAGCGTAAAGCAGGTTCGAATTGTCAAATCTGAACCGCAGAATCCGGCCTTTGAGCGAGCGGTGCTCGATGTCGCCAAGCTTTGGTTGTTTAGTGCGGTCCTTAACAAGGATTGTGTGCCGGTCGACTCCACGGGCAATGTCCGCATTTGGTTTGAGATACGTGACGGTAAAGGGGTGGTCAGTGTATCGGGCAACGTGCGACCGGCTTCGGCGGCGAACGATAGTTTGCCCCGCAAAATGGAATGGGCGAATCGCGCTGTAATCTTAGGTGCAGTACGATATCCGAATTCTGCGCGTCGTGATGGCGTTCAGGCAGATCTACTCGTTGCTGTACGCGTTGAAGCTGCTTCCGGTAACGCCACTGATAGCGTCGTAACATGGATGGAAGTTTCCAGCGGCGCTACTGCGACAGTTGCAGAATCGTTCAAGACCGCAGTTTTGAAATCGTTGAGGTTCGCAAAGTTCAAGCCGAAGGACGGCAACAACTACAGGGTGTGCATTCCATATAGCTTTCGACTGCGGTGATCGAGTGTCGCCAGTGTTGACCTGAGCCCGCCGACTTTTGAACAACACATCAGCATCCACGCGCCTTTTCAGCCGCTATTTTTTGGAGACGCCCGCCAAATGGCGTTGTTGTAGTGTGCATACGCGCCACCCACCTTGCAAGCTCAATGGAATCGCTCAAGAACTGCAAGAAAGCGCAGAGCACCCCGACTTATGACGCGCCCATTCCGGCCGCCGTGCAGCCAGATCATGATTTGCGGGCTGTTCGTCGTAAGGACGTCGCAGTACTTCCATCAAACGATTCAGCACGCTCGCGTCCCCAGCGGTGAGTGCATCAATAGCCTGTTGCGCGAGATAGTTTCGGAGTACGTATTTCGGATTCGCCAAATTCATTCGTGTGCGCCGCTTGGCGTCCGGCTCACCATCGCGTTTGACCCGCTCGGCGTATTGTCGCAACCATTTCACCAGGTGATCGCGTCCCGCCTCTGACAAATCTTGCGGATCGTAAAACGCTTCCCCCAGCGGCGCGAGCATGGCGGCGTCGGCAGCGGTATCATCCAACGGCACATCCGCAAGTCCGCGAAAAAACAGCGTCATGTCGGTCTCCGTCTGCTGTAACAGCTTGAGCAGCCCTGCCAACAAAGCTTCATCCTCTGGCGACACGATGGCGTTCCAGCCAAGTTTTTCGGCAAGCATTTGCCGCGCGGTTCGATCAAACGTCTCTTCAAAAATAACCAGTCCGTTGATCAGTGCCGTTTCGTCGTTGATCAGCGGATACAAGGCACTGGCGAGGCGCGTCAGATTCCAGTGCGCGATTTGCGGCTGATTGCCATAGCGATAGCGGCGCCCCTCGGCATCGGTTGTATTGGGCGTCCAACCGGGATCGAAACCTTCCAGCCAGCCATAAGGGCCGTAATCGATCGTAAGCCCGAGAATGGACATGTTGTCGGTATTCATGACGCCGTGGACAAATCCCACCCGCATCCAGTGCGCCACCATGACCGCAGTGCGGCGGCATATTTCTTCAAACCAATGTGAATATTTGTCTGCGCTCGGCGTCGATTCGAGTGCCGGAAAATGCGTGCGAATGACGTAGTCGGCCAACAGTTTGAGTAGAGCGAATTCCTTTTGTGCCGCGAGAATTTCAAAATTGCCAAACCGTACAAACGTCGGCGCCACGCGGCAGACGACAGCCCCCGGTTCGGCCTTGGGATGGCCGTCGTAGAACATGTCCCGTACGACCGACTCACCCGTGCTGGTTAAGCTCAATGCACGTGTCGTCGGCACACCAAGGTGGTGCATTGCTTCGCTGCACATGAATTCACGAACCGAGGACCGCAATACAGCCCTGCCGTCAGCAGTACGCGAGTATGGAGTGCGGCCGGCTCCCTTAAGCTGCAACTCACGGCGAAGTCCATCGGGACAGATCACTTCTGTCAGCGTGATGGCGCGCCCATCGCCAAGCTGTCCCGCCCAATTCCCGAACTGGTGTCCACCGTATCGCGCCGCATAGGGCTCCATCCCGTTCAGTACCCGCGAGCCTGCCAGCACTTGCGCAACTAGCCCATCCGCGGATGCTGGCGCGGCGATGCCGAGCAACTCGCCTACCGCATCCGACCATCCCAGCAGGATCGGCGCCAGTACCGGCGTCGGATCAACCCGTGTGAAGCTCGCGTGGCGGACCTGGCGCGGAACGTTTTCTAGTGACGGGTCGCCGGGGAGTTCGCGGACAAAGCTGTTGTCGAAAGCAATGTCGGTCAGGTCGCGCAGCGACACTGGCTGATTGGGTGCGTCAGGCATCTGGTTGCATGTAATCGCCAAAATTCTTGATATAGCTGTCGATATTCTCATCGAGCATGGCGCGATACAACTCCAGACAGATTGCAATCCGCGCCTGCTTGGCATCGTGCAATTCCTTGCCGGTCTTGCAATTGGATGCGCTGATCCACGCGTTGAACCGCGCCGACGCGTACATCATTGAACCGCTGACCATATTGCGTTCGGTGTTTCGGACATTTTGATTTGCCAGATCTATGAACGAATCCGCTCGGGAATAAAATTTTTCATCGACAAACTGCTCCATGTAACGCTTCTCCAGTGGTGGTGGATTGACAAGGGTTGCGAATCGAAACCGCGAACTGCGGCTGCTTTCAGCGTGCGTAGCCAAATACTGACAATCTACCATCCAGTAGCAACGGCGAAGAAATTGCCATCATATTTATGCTGGCATCGGGCCGGCGTACACCTATTTGGCGACCAATACGCGCGTCGATGATACTCAGCGAGACATCAGCAATCGTCTTAATGTCGGCCGCGGGTGGTCGCAGTTTTTGCCGAATCTTCATATCGTCGGGTTGACCGCAACATGACATTTGGACGGTTGACAGTATCGTTTGGGCGACGGCGGCGCCACATCGGAAGCACATGGGAAAGACAATATCCTGAAGTTCGACACTTAAAGGGAATGAAATGAAAACAAAGCAAATCAAGCTGGTGCCAGGCGTTGCGTTTTTCGATGTGATATTCGCCGCAAGTGCAATTGTCGCTGAAGGCACACCACACTATGGCTATCACGGCACAGAGAGTGCGGATAAATGGGTGATAACATCAATGTGGATTAGCAGAAACCAAATGGAGCCATCATGCTGAAGCCCAAAAAACATCTCGCCTGTCTGGCCATTTTGATTTGTATGACGCCAGGACAGTCGTGGGCTGCCAGTTCAGCCGCTTCCTCTGCTTCCGACAGCATCGGCACCTCGGTCGGTAGTGCATCTGGTTCCCTGCAGACTTCCAGTGGCAGCTCTTCCAAAGGCCTTAATGTTGCGGACGGTGACTACAGAGTCGTCGCAGTCGACACAGCGCAGGATCGCCCGGGGTTGGTTCGAATGAAACTGATGGCATTGGCGGGCAATAGCGAAGCTAGCGAGCTACTACTCTATGTACCGCAAGCTGCGTTCGACAAGGGTCGTCTTACCCAAGGCGGCACAGTGGCCGCACGCAAACGATCCTATGGTGCTGAATTCGCCAATGCCGAGACGCGTGAGGTATTCTTTCTGGTGCTGCACGACGACTGGTATCGAGAGTTGCGGGCGAACGCTGTCGCACTCTGAGAAATGCAAGGTAGGCTGTTCGCAACCAATGCAGCGGTGGCCAGTGGGATAAGAGCGGCGGCTCTTGTCGGCCTGTGCGTATCGTTATGCCTGCTGTGTAGTCTCTGCCGGGCCGGCTCTCTGCGCTACTGTGACCAGCAAGCCGAACTCAGCGCCAGCCAGCAGGACACGCTATTTCGATTTGCTGGAATCATCAAGGCTGAACTCGAAAAGTCCGGTCAACGTGTGGCCCTGATTGCACGCTCGGGATTGGACCTGAGCCTGCTAGGTGCACGCTATTCGCACGCCGGCGTGAGCCTGAAGGCCAGTCCGAACGGCGTCTGGTCGGTGCGCCAACTCTATTACGCTTGCGATGAACAAAAACCGCGAATATTCGATCAAGGCATGTCAGGATTCCTGTTGGGCACAGATAACCCCGACATTGGCTTTGTGTCTGTTGTATTGCTGCCAACAAATGAAGCGGCAAGTCTGGAGCGGATCGCGCAGGATGACCATCGCGCACTACAACTGCTCGGGTCGACCTACAGTGCCAACGCCTATGCATTCAGCGTGCGCTATCAAAACTGCAACCAATGGATGCTGGAAATGCTGGCAACAGCGTGGGGGGATCTGGCGGATACGGAGGGCCTGCGTCTCGAAGCGCAACGATGGCTAACGGAAAAACGCTACAAACCTACCTCGTTCGAAATAGGCTTCCGCCCGATGATGTGGCTGGCCGCTCTTGTTCCGTGGCTGCACAATGACGATCATCCAGATGTTGACATCGGCAACAAGATTTATCGCGTCAGTATGCCCGCGTCTATCGAATCATTTATTAAAGAGACAGTACCGGGTGCGGAAAGAATCGAGTTTTGCCACGTCGGCGGGCGCGTCGTAATACGGCGGGGTTGGCAACAGATTACCGAGGGTTGCATTCCAGAAGTACACGACACCGTTGTCGTGCTGGAGCAATAGTGACACGGAGACAGAGCACAGGCGATTCTTGAAAACCGGTCTCGCCACGCTATGCTGCCAGTACTAATTGCGGGCATTACGTTGCCAATACCCGGAATGCTGTTTCCGTGCGAAACTGCACGAATCATAAACGGTAAGGGGGACGCTGTGATGAAACTCGAAGACCTGCTGGTTCACCAAACTGATCTTCTGGCACTGTCCGCAGGGGAAACACTTTTCAAGGAAGGCGAAGCCGGCGACACCATGTATGTGCTGATGTCAGGCACCGCAGACGTTATCGTCAAGGGACATGTCGTGGAGCTGGCCGATGCCGGTGCCATTCTTGGTGAACTGGCGCTAATCGACAACTCTCCCCGTTCCGCCAATGTCGTTGCGACCGGCGAATGCAATCTACTGGCGATTGACGCGAAACGCTTCACTGAGTTGGTTCAGGAAGTACCCGGTTTCGCGATGTATGTGATGCAGAGCATGGCTGCGCGTCTACGCAAAATGGGTTCGCTTCTTTAATATCTCCGCATGCAGCGACAACTGCATGATGATAAGGTCGCAAGTGCGCGATGACTGCGTTCATTTGAACGCCATCCACGACAGACGTCGGACGTGGAGATGAAAAACGACCAGCGTGAATTGACGCTGCTGATTCGTTCGCATTTCCCGATCGTGGTCTCGGAAACGCCTGAAGAAGTTCGCTTCCTGCATTTGGCAGAACAGGTTTGCAATCTTGAATCGCACGCACTGTTTGTCTGGAGTATCGTCAATGGCATCCGCCGCAACAATCGCACCGACGGCGTGGTCCAGACCAACGATTTGCTCGATGCGCTCAAACACATCAACAAGACTCGGCAAAACGGCGTGTACGTGCTGCTTGACGCGCAGCCATTTCTGGATGACCCGGTCAATCAACGGCTGATCCGCGAAATAGCTCTGGACTACAACAACGTCCATCGGACGCTCGTCTTCGTTAGTTCGACCGTTAAGCTGCCGCCGGATTTGCAGCGCATGAGTGCAACCTTCAGGCTCTCATTGCCGGATGCCGAAGAGTTGCGGTCAGTCATTCGCGAAGAGGCCATGTTCTGGACCCAGCAGAATGACGGCCAAAAGCCAACCGGTGATCAGGCCGCGCTGCAGATGCTTTGCCAACACTTGATCGGCTTTACCAAGGACGATGCGCGGCGGATAGTGCGTCAGTGCATGGAAAATGGCGGCACCATCAACATGGATGACATCGCCCGGGTCATGCGTCACAAACATGAGTCGTTGGCTTCCGGCGGCATCCTCGCATTGTCGACCGATTTCGCCAAGTTCAGCGAAGTTGGCGGGCAGCGCAAGTTAAAAAAATGGCTCGAGCGCAGGCGCGCCGCGTTTGTGGGGGACGCCAGCGCAGCCATGCTTGATCGACCTAAAGGCGTGTTGCTG
>JBDTPE010000128.1:0-6830 GCA_039932875.1 Betaproteobacteria bacterium
TAGGCATCGGACAGATCGCGCTCTTCATCGACGGCCATTCCTGCGTATCCGTTGTACGGCGGATTACCGATAATGACGAGGATTGGCTTGTCGCGTTTGACGTGGTCGGCGAGATCGCGCTCAGCTTCCAGTTCGGGGAAGAGCACTTTGGTTTTCGGCGTTTTGGGTGGCTCCCACCCGGTCAGCGCATTTGTAAGATAGACGCCAGCGCGCTCATCCTCCGCCAACGGCGCACCCGCATCCGATAGCAACAAGCCAATCTGCAAGTGCGAAATCACGAATGGTGCGGGCAGCAGTTCAAAGCCGAATATGCGCTCGGTCATGGCGCGTTTCAGTTCCTGCGCGGCGAGTGCGTCTTCGCCTTTGGCTTTCTGCTTTTCGGCGATCACACGCAGCACTTCAACCAGATACGCGCCGGTGCCGCAGCAGGGATCGAGCACGACGACGTTCGGATCAGCCAAGCCGTCGGGCAGATTGAGTTCGGTTTGCAGGGCGTGGTCCACCCGCGCGACCATGTAGCGAACGATTTCTTCCGGCGTGTACCAGACGCCCAATTTCTTGCGTAGCGCCGGGTCAAAAGCCTCAAGGAAAGGCTCGTAGAAATACTGCACGGCGTGGCGGTCTTCGAAGCGCTTGAAGAATTCACCACGGTCGATGCGATTCAGTACGTCGGCGGCGAGGTCAAGCGACTCTTCGATGCCGAGACGCTTCACTTGCGACGCTTGCGCGAGTTGCTCGTAGAGTGCGCGGATCATCGGCACATGCAAGTGCCAGGCGGCAAGCTTCCAGTTGAATTTACCTTTGGCCCCTTCGCGATGCCACAACACCCAGCCTGCGAAGATGCCGTAGAACAACGTCTGCACGAGTGTGGATTGAAAAAAATGCTCGCCTTTTTCGCCTTCAAACTTCAGGCCCAGCGTTTCTTCGAGCGAGGCGCGGATGCTGCCGAGCGCAGGCAGGTCCGCGTGGGCGACGCGATGGCGTGCGTCGCGCGCGTACGAGGCCAGAAACCACGCCACGTCTTTCGGGTCCGAGAGCGGTGCGTTGGCACGCAGGCAACGCGCGAGAAAATCATGGAAACGCTCACCATGCTGGTCGGAGGCCTTGCGCGGGTGTGCAGCCAGCGCCCAGAACGCGGCGTCGCTTTCTGCGAGGCTATAACTTTCCAACGTGACCGGCTTGCCATCGCGCTCGCCCACCAACAGAAAATCGCGGTAATTGGTGACCAGGACAAGGCGATATTTGTCCCAGTATTTCGAGACTTGTTTGGTGTCGGCAATCGCGGCGACGCTTTCTTTTGGCGATTTGATTTCGATCACGCCCCGTTCAGGCATCTGGCCGGGCAGCGGCTCGGCATCGGCGCGTTTCTTGAACTGGCTCTCGGTGAAGAGGCCACCGTCGGGAAGGCCGGCACCTGCATTTGCCAGTTGATTGACCGCGTGCACCTTGGGCTTCAGCGTTTTGCCGACAGTATTGAGCAAGTCGATCAGCGCCGGGTAATACGACGTTTCAGCCGTACCGG
The DNA here is from genome assembly GCA_039932875.1 of Betaproteobacteria bacterium. Classification (GTDB taxonomy): domain Bacteria; phylum Pseudomonadota; class Gammaproteobacteria; order Burkholderiales; family Usitatibacteraceae; genus UKL13-2. Next base: position 1,523 of record JBDTPE010000128.1, read on the forward strand.
CGCCAGTGTTGCGGATATTGGCGAGATGGGAGAGGTATTGTTCGAGAGGGTGCACGGGGGGTCTATGGTTGCTCTACGATTGCAAGGCGTGAATGGCGGCTAATTCGACTGGATGCGAAGGTCGGTCTAATTATAGTGGGGGGATGCGCGCTTTCAGTCGGGATTGGTACGTGGCGCGCGATGGCGCTCTGCGCTTCCAACCCCCCTCTCCCCAGCCCTCTCCCACGAGGGGAGAGGGGGTGTATGGCAATAGCGCCGGCGCACAAAACTCGTAGACCGCCATTTGGCGCGGCTCTACAGACAGAAATGTCCGCAAAGGCACGTAGAATGGCGTTCTACGATTTCGCGTTCCGCAACCTCGCTTCGTTCTCCCTCTTTTCCTGCACGACCACTATTCATACGATCCACGACTGCCAAACGCCGTTAATCAGCTTTGCACCTACGCACCGTCAGTTGCTGTCGTGTTACGGTGCGGAGTATGCTGGAAACAAGCGCGGGCCTCGGCCAATGCGCTTGGGCTCCAGTGATGGCAAGACATGTGGTGAGAAACGAGTTCATGCTCCTAATAGACCTCTCTCACTCTGAAACCACAGCAAGCTTTACATCGAGACCGGTCATGAATGAACAAGCAGCAGCCGCCAACGTCAGCGGACGATCACAGCCAGACGCTGAAACCGGACGCCAGGAAGCGTTGCTCAAATCCTCGGCTTTGCAGAAAGCAATCCTTAACAGCACCAACTTCTCGATTATCGCCACCGACGAGACCGGCATTATCCAGTTCTTCAATATCGGTGCCGAGTGCATGTTGGGCTATACAGCGGCTGAAGTGGTAAACAAGATCAACCCCTGCGATCTGCACGATCTGGACGAGCTGATTGCACGCGCCGAGGCGCTTAGTGCCGAGTTCGGCACGGTGATTAAACCGGGCTTCGAGGCGCTGACATTCAAAGCGTCGCGTGATATCGATGACACTTACGCGCTGACCTATATCTGCAAGGACACCAGCCGCCTGACAGCCAGTGTGTCGATCAGCCCATTGCGCAATGACGCGGGCGAGACCATCGGCTATCTACTCATCAGCACCAACAATTCGGTGCGAGAACGCGATGAAGCCGAATTGACACGCGCAAAAATTGCCGCCGAAAAGGCGAGTTTGGCGAAGTCGGCCTTTATGGTGCAGATGAGTCACGAGCTGCGTACGCCGCTCAATGTGATTCTTGGCTTTGCACAATTGATGGAATCAGCCATTCCGCCATTGCCACCCACGCAAATTGAAAATCTCAGTCAAATTCTGCTCGCCGGCCGCTATTTGCTGGATCTGTCCAACGGCATCCTCGATCTGGCGTTGATCGAATCCGGCAAGGGGGCACTGTCGCTAGAGCCCGCGCCGTTGACCGAGGTGTTACGCCGGTGTTTTTCGCTGATCGAGCCGCAGGCGAAAAAGCGCCGCATCGCGATTACGTTCCCGACGTTTGAAACACCCGTGTTTGTGAAGGCTGATCAAACCCGGCTCAAACAGGTATTGATGAACCTGCTGGTCAACGCCTTGAGTTACAACAGGCCCGGTGGCACAGTCAAGATCACTTGTACGCCGGGACTGACGGCGCCAGATTCAATCCGCATCAGCGTTCGGGATACGGGCCACGGTATGGCGCCAGAAAAACTTTTGCAGCTTTTTCAGCCGTTCAATCGCCTCGGACAGGAAGCTGGCGACGAACGCGGGTTTGGGATTGGCCTGGTGGTGAGCAAGCAACTGATCGAGTTGATGGGCGGCTCGATCAACGTGGAGAGTGTGGTTGGTGAAGGCAGCGAATTCTGGGTCGAGCTGAGCACAGCACCGGCGCCACCGCCCGTGGTGGTCGAAGCGAAACCTGCCGTCGGTACTGCGTCCGCACCGACACCCGCGGCAGGAACCCCGTTGCGCACGCTGCTGTACGTGGAAGATAACCTGGCAAATTTGAAACTGGTTCAGCAAATCATTGCCCGGCGCGCCGACCTATGCCTGTTGACCGCAACCGAAGCCATCACTGGCATCGCCGCGGCACGGACCAATCTGCCGGAAGTGATTTTGATGGATATCAACATGCCCGGCATGAGCGGAATAGACGCGCTGCAAATTCTGCGTAGCGACCCGCTAACCGCCCATATCCCCATCATTGCGCTCAGTGCCAACGCCATGCCGCACGACATTACCAAAGGCCTTGAGGCAGGCTTCTTCAACTACATCACCAAACCGATGCGGGTGAACGAATTCATGGAAGCGCTGGATGCGGCGCTGGGGTTTTCACGGATGACGGCCGAGGCAGCAGGCAAGAAGGGCGAGAGCTGATCGGCGCTCGATTGAACGCCTGAACATCACTTCTTCGAAATCGTTATCTTTAAGCGACTGTCAGACTTGCTCCCGCTACGCTTTGCCTTCGCGTAAAGGCTATTCACCGTTTCATAGCACCCGCAGGCGGCAGCCTCCAGCCCAGCGGGATCAATGATGGTGATGTTGCCTCTGGAATAGCTAATCAGTTTCAATTTTTGCAAAGCACTCGCCGCTGCCGTGACGCCGACGCGCCGCACACCGAGCATCCGCCCTAGAAATTCCTGCGTGAGCAAAAATTCATTTGCATGAACCCGATCGCGGGTCATGAGCAGCCAACGCGCCAACCTCTGTGTCACGACATGAAAGCGATTGCAAGCGGCGGTTTGCGCGACTTGAATCATCAACAGGTGTGTAAAACGAAACAGTGCACCTTGGAGTGCCGCACTCTTTCCGAACTCGCGACGGAAGTCCACGGTCTTCATGCGCAGTGCCGTGCCGGCACCCTGAACAACCGCAAGAAACGGCGATACGAAAATTCCCAACGCAACAGGAACGCCAATCATGCCTTCGGAACCGACCAGCCCAACCTCTGCGGCGCGATTTGCGTCGACTGCTGTCAATAGCGAAACCAGGCAATCTTCGGGAAAATAAACATAGCGGATTTGATCACCCGCCTCGTAGAGTATGTCGCCAAATTCAAGCTCAACCGGTTTGAGGTAAGCCAACAGTTGTTGATAATCCTTTTGCGGCAATGCGGCAAGCTGGCGATTTGAAATCGCGACGTTTTTGGGGCCTGGCATGAGAGTCTTTCGGAGTGAAGTCTTGGCAACTCCTTCGTCGAAAGTCTTTATTTGATTTTCGGAAGATCGATCCCGGACCGGGGCGAACCAAAGGTTTGTGAGCGCTGGAGCCAATTATAACTTACTTCATAAAAACAAGTACTTATGTGCGGAACCGTACATACAACTTTAGGTGTGTGCGGTACCGGACAGAAACCTTTGAGCGGCTGATTCGGCATCTTTCGCCAGCCAATTTTGTAAACCAGCATCGGCGGTTTGACTTATCGGGCCTGTATGTTCGCCATCGAACATACAGGCTCCGGACGCGGGTCCCATAATGCCGATAGTCGGTCTACGGTTGCCAATGTCGGCGGTCTATGGAGCATGGCTCATGTCCAAGGATGTCAATGCTAGTCCTGCACGGCACCAAAACGTCAGACACCAAACCGCCATCAGCAAAAAAGACGACGGTCTATTTCGACGAAGTGAAAATGAATCGGCTGTTGGCGGCCTTACCGGATGCGGCACTCAAGCTCTGGCTGCCAAAACTTGAATTGATCGACCTACCGCTGGGACACGTGTTGTATGAGTCGTCAGCCACGGAATCGAACGTGTATTTCCCCACCACCGCGATCATTTCGCTGTTGTATGTCATGGAAAATGGCGATTCGGCCGAGATCGCGGTAGTCGGCAATGAGGGCATTGTCGGCATTGCCCTATTCATGGGCGGTAATTCCACGCCCAGCCGTGCCGTGGTGCAAAGCGCCGGTCGTGGCTTTCGGTTGGAAGCGGCGATCATGAAAAAGGAATTCGACCGCGCCGGACCAGCGACGCACCTGCTCCTTCGCTACACGCAGGCGCTAATCACGCAGATGGCGCAAACCGCCGTTTGCAATCGGCATCATTCATTGGATCAGCAACTGTGCCGCTGGCTGCTATTGAGCCTCGACCGGCTCGCCGGCACGGAATTGGTAATGACCCAGCTGCTGATCGCCAATATGCTGGGAGTGCGGCGCGAAGGCGTAACCGAAGGCGCGATGAAGCTGCAAAAAGCCGGTCTCATCAGTTACTCGCGGGGCCGCATCAAGGTGCTGGACCGTAGCGGACTCGAAAAGCGAGTCTGTGAGTGCTACGCCGTGGTCAAGAGGGAATACGACCGACTACTGCCGCGGCCAATAGTGGAGAGCCAATAGTCAGGCTGTATTGGCCGGATGTTCCATCAAGCTTCAAGCACCTCGTCCGTCCAGACCTTGAAACTCGCCAGCGTGTTCGGGCCGAACGTATTGTTGATGGCGACATCGGCCGCATCCCGGCCACGGGCAATCAGAACCCGCCCGATGCGTGGCGTGTTGTTGCGGGCATCGAACGCATACCAATTGCCATCGAGATATACCTCAAACCAGGCCGCGAAATCCATCAGGCCCCAGGGCTTGGGCGTACCGATATCGCCCAGGTAACCGGTGCAGTAACGCGCAGGAATGTTCATGCAGCGGCACAGCGTCACCGCCAGGTGCGCATAGTCGCGGCATACCCCGGTTTTGTCGTGGAAAGCTTCCAGCGCCGTACGTGTCATGCGTGCATGCTCGTAGCCGAACGTAATGTGGTGATGTACGTAATCGCAAATCGCCTGTACACGATCCCAACCGGTTGGACCGCTGCCAAAGAGTTGCCATGCAGTCTCGGAAAGGCGATCCGTTTCGCAGTAACGGCTACCGAGCAAGAACAATAGTGTTTCTTCGGGCAAATCGCGCACCGCCATTTGTTGCGCCTGTCTGGCCACGATGTCAGTCAGTCCGCTATCGTTGACATAAGCATCGGCCGAGATGCGGGTGCGGCCAATCGGCGCAACGATGCGGGTACACCAGTTGCCGAAGCTGTCGCGATAAGCGGCGCTCGGTATTGGTGGATCGAACATCAGATTGTCGCGACCGATGAGATCGGAAACACGTGTGAAATGAACGTTCAGGTTCAAGATCATCGGTGTCGGTTGCGGGCAGTCGTAAACCATTTCAAAGCCGACTCGAATTTTCATAAATGTTCTCCAGGATTCACAGGCGTGTGTTTGATGGGACTTGTTCCGGTTTTGCTCCTTCCCCCGTCGCCGGTGGAAGGAGCAAAACTGTGACCGTCGACTCACCCACCGCGGTTCACCAATCAAGCTCGGGCAGTTGGCGAAACACCTGCCGTGTACCCTCGCCCCAGGCGCGGCCAAGTGAAG
>JBDTPE010000129.1:0-6764 GCA_039932875.1 Betaproteobacteria bacterium
GAATCAGCGTAAACCCCACGACGGCCACTGCATAGACCAAAATGAGGATTGACAGCGGAACGCGCAACCGCCGCAGTAGGATGAAGATCCCGTGGCGGCTGCGGGGCAAGGCCGTCATCGGCGGAAGCTGGTCGCTTCGATCAGCAGCAGCACGACAGAAACGACGTTGGCCACACCCGCCCCGATCGCAAGCGACACGACGGTAGCACATTGATGTGGTGAAAGCGCCGCGCCTGCCTGCGCGTAGTAGCCCCACGTGACGGCCGCCGCAATTAACTGAAGGTCCGCAACCAGGCTGGTCGCCAGCATGGTTGAGCCCAGTACCGAACGGTCGCCGAATTTCATGACAGTCGCAATCAGGCTGACCACCACGGCTGCACAGAGCTCATAGACATTGTGGTGGTTGATATCGGTCATGTCGCCAACGGCAAAACCAACATTCAGGGTCAGTGCCAACATGATCACAAAGGCAAATAAAATGCGTTCAGTGCTCATGGCTTGGCTCGTTGGTTGTGAATCGGACGTGCCGATTCTACACCCTGACGTCTCAATGTTCTCCAATGAAAAGGAGCCATACGCCAAGTAAATGTGCGGGATACTTTGCGTGCGGAAAAATAGCTTGATGCAGGTAGAGAACGAGATTTTTTGGTTCGCCATGCCGGTCGGGAACTTTTCAGCGCACCGCCGCGATTGGTGTACACCTCACAATTGATCATCTGCTAGGCTCTTGTTTTGAACAACGACTCTATTTAACTGGTGCATCCTCGCAGACTATGAAACCCAAGCTTTTCCTCAAAGCCGTACGCGCCTTTCGCGAAGGTCGGGTTGGTGATGCGGCCGCGTACAAGGCCGCCGCACTGGGCGCCAAGGCTTATCCAGAGATTGAATCCCAACTCAAGGAATTGGCAAATCCACTTCCACGCATAGAGATGGCCACGCTGCGCCAACTTGCCGTCGGCACATTTGGGCGAACCTATGCCGAGCACATGGACAGCAAAGGCCTAATGCCACTGTTAGTTTCGCCTGCGGTGGTGGCCGAACTGGAAGGCACTGACATTCTGGCTGTTCGGTATGCACTCCTTCACGACGCATTTCATGTGTTGCTGGGCTTTGACACTGATTTGCCTGGCGAGCTCGGCGTTTGGTCTTTTGTTGCCAAACAGCGCTACAGCCCTTCGTTTCAGCGAGCCGGTGCGCTGGCACGACTTCTCTATACCTTGGCCGCACCGCTAAAGTTCAAGCAGCTCAAGGCAGCGCGCGTCTGCGGTGAAAACTTGGCGGCAAAAACAGCCTGCCTCATTATCCAGCCACTACAGGAATTTTGGTCAGAGCCTTTGTTAACGCTTCGGCAGGACCTCGGGGTATCGTGATGAATTGTTGTGGCAATTAATTGCTGTCGATCTTCCCAGCGACAAATTGCTTAACGGCTGTTGCATTGGCCTCCATGACTTCAAAGCGTTGCGGTAGATTTTCAATTCCCTCATACGCAACCGGTCGCATCGGCTTCCTTCCGAGCGCCTCAATCATGCTGGCCTCGAACTTTGCGGGCAAGGCGGTTTCGAGACAGACAATCTGCACACCAGATTCGCGATGATCGAGCGCGACCTTAATTCCGTCGGCCGTATGTGTATCGATTTCGACTTGATACTTTTCCCAGACCGAGCGGATGGTGGCAATGCGGTCGGCATGGGTGCTGCGTCCTGAAACAAATCCGAAGGCAGGCATGCGCTTCCAAACATCTGTGCACTCAGACACGTCGAATCCGCCTTCGTGATCGACCTTGCGCATAAGCTCGCGCACGGCTGCGGGGTCGCGCCAGAGCAGGTCATACAGAAAGCGTTCAAAATTCGACGCCTTCGAAATATCCATCGAAGGGCTGGACGTCTGCTTGGTCTCAGCCGATCCGCGCGGGCGATAGCGACCACTCCGAAAAAACTCATCGAGCACATCGTTTTCGTTGGTTGCAACGATGAGGCGACGAATCGGCAATCCCATCATGCGCGCGATATGCCCTGCCAGTACATTGCCAAAGTTGCCCGACGGCACGGCGAAGGAGATTTTTTCCTCATTTGATGACGTGACCGCGAAGTAACCCTTGAAGTAATAAACCACCTGCGCAACGATGCGGCCCCAGTTGATCGAGTTGACCGCGCCGATCTTGTACTTCGCCTTGAAAGCAGGGTCGTTCGATACCGCCTTCACGATGTCCTGGCAATCGTCGAATACACCACGCACGGCTACGTTGAAGATATTGTCGTATTGCAGCGAAAACATCTGCGCGCACTGGAACGGCGACATTTTTTCATGTGGGCTCAACATGAAAACGCGAATCCCGCGCTTGCCCTTCATCGCATGTTCGGCACTTGAGCCGGTATCACCGGAAGTAGCGCCAAGGATGTTGATTTCAGCCGTTCGTTTGGCAAGCACGTACTCAAAAAGATTGCCCAGGAACTGCATCGCCACGTCCTTGAACGCGAGTGTCGGACCGTTCGACAGACCAAGAATGTGCAGACCCGGTTCCAGCGTTCTGATCGGCGTGATGTCTGTGTTGCCAAATACTTCGGGTGTATAGGTCTTGTCGATGATTGCTTTGAGGTCCGCCGGCGGAATATCGTCGGCGTAGCGGCTGATGATGGCGAATGCCAGATCGGCATAGCCAAGTTGCCGCATCCGCTCCAACTCCTCAACGCCAAGTACAGGATATGACTGCGGCAAGAACAGCCCGCCGTCTGCCGCTAGACCCTCCAGCAGGATGTCTGAAAACGTTTTGGCGGACTCGTCGTTGCCCGCGCCCGCGCCACGCGTGCTGATGTAGCGCATTGCCATCAACGTGACTCCGGTAAACGCCAGGGCGGATTCAAGCGGTTGCTTCCCGCCTGAAACAGACAGATCAGATTGCCACTGGGATCGCGCAGCCGCGCCTCGCGCCACAGCCAGCGTTCGTCGGCAGGATCGGAGTCAAACGTCAGCCCATCCGCCTTGAGTTGTTTGACTTTCACGTCGAGCGCATCGTTCTCGAAATAGACGACAGCCGAGGCGGAGACGGGGGCATCCCCCAGATGTATGGAATAAGTACTATCCCCTTCCGGGCACATAAAGCGCATGTAATGAGGACTTTTTACGATCAGTTTCAGGCCGAGCATGACGTAGAAAGTGCATGCAGCTTCGATGTCGTTGACGGTTACAGTGACCTGGTTGAGTCGCATTTCAGTTCAATTCCTCCAGCCGAATACGTACTACTTTAGCCGCAATCGTGGGTAGCGACTCGATGCTTTTGATCGCGGCGTTAACGTTCGCCTCTATTGAGCGGTGGGTCAGGATGATTACGTCGACAAGATCTTCACCTTCCTCGGCTTCCTTTTGCAGGATCGCATCGATTGAAATTGACCCATCCGCAAGAATACGTGTAACGTCGGCCATCACACCAGGTCTGTCGTAGGCACGCAGGCGCAGATAGCACCCGGTTTCCACCTGTTCCATCCGCAAAATGGGTGTGTCGTGCAACTGATCAGGCTGAAACGATAGATGTGGCACGCGATGCTCGGGATCGGCCGTCATCATCCGTGCAACATCCACCAGATCAGCAACCACCGCGCTCGCGGTCGCTTCACCACCGGCGCCACGGCCATAGTAGAGCGTGGCGCCGACCGCGTCGCCCTTGACCAGGATCGCATTCATGACGCCCTCGACGTTGGCGATCAATCTCTTTTCCGGAATCAACGTCGGATGAACGCGCAACTCGATCCCGTCATTGGCACGCCGGGTAATACCGAGAAGCTTGATACGGTAGCCCAGTTGCTCTGCGTACTTGATGTCTTTGTCCGTGAGTCCGGAGATACCCTCGGTGAATGCCTTGTCGAACTGCGGAGGTACACCGAAGGCGATTGCCGAGAGGATGGTTAGCTTGTGCGCAGCGTCCACGCCTTCGACGTCAAAGGTCGGATCGGCCTCGGCATAGCCCTTTGCCTGAGCCTCCTTCAACACGCTATCGAAACTGGCACCGCGCGAACGCATTTCTGAAAGAATAAAGTTGGACGTGCCATTGATGATGCCTGCGATCCACTCGATACGGTTCGCGGTCAGGCCCTCACGGAGCGCCTTAATAATCGGCACACCGCCTGCCACAGCTGCTTCGAAAGCAACCATTACGCGATTTTCCAACGCCGCGGCAAAAATCTCAGTGCCATGCTTGGCAAGCAGCGCCTTGTTGGCCGTCACCACATGCTTGCCATTGGCAACTGCCTTGAGCACGAGTGCTTTGGTAAAGGTCTCGCCGCCAATCAGTTCGCAGACGATGTCGATATCGGGGTGTACGACGATGGCGTCAGCATCCGCGAGCAGTTCGATACCATCCAGCGAGAAACTGCGCGCTTTGGTCAGATCCCGTGCCGTCGCATGTGAAATTCGGATTTCGCGACCCGCGCGACGGGTAATTTCTTCCCGGTTTCGTCTTAGTACTTCAATGGTACCCGCGCCAACGGTGCCGAGTCCCAACAGCCCTACATTGATTGGCTTCATTTATTGATTGCTTTTGAAAAGTGAAAAGCGGGAACCGTCAGCCCCTCGCGGAAGTAAAATTTATGTGCCTGATCGCGTTGCGTGCCGGAATCGAGCGCAAGGCAATCGCAATCGCGCTCACGCGCCACTGCCTCCATATAGGCGATCAGCGCATGCCCGACGCCGGTGGAGCGTATTGTCGAATCCGTGATCAGATCATCGCAATACAACTCGCGGCCACTGTGGGTTTTTTCCAATATTCGGAAGACGGTAATGCCATGGACGTTTTCCTCGCGAACGCATATGGCCATCTCGGCACCGCTGGCAAAAACCTGTTTCATGCGCCGATCATAGTCGGCGGGCAATTGCGGCCGCAATTGACGATGCACAGCCTCCGAATGGATCAACCATTCGGGTTCGATTACAACGTGGGCGGCATTGGTGATGGCAATGATTTTCATGTTGGCAGAGAGAACGCGAGAGTCGGTGGGGCGAAAACAGCGCCGACTACATCAGTCCGTCTTTCTTGAACATCTCTTTGATGCCGCGTACCGCCTGCCGCGTTCGTTCAGTATTCTCAATCAACGCGAAGCGGACGTGATCATCGCCATATTCGCCAAAGCCGATTCCCGGTGATACCGACACCTTTGCCTCGGCAAGTAGTTTCTTGGCAAATTCAAGCGAACCCATTTTCAAGTAAGGCGGCGGAATCTTCGCCCAGATATACATCGATGCCTTCGGCTTGGTGGTTACCCACCCCGCATCAGCCAACCCCTTATGTAAGACATCGCGACGGGTCTGGTACTGGGCGACGACTTCCTGCACACACTCCTGTGGTCCATCGAGCGCCGCAATGGCCGCGATTTGAATGGGGGTGAAGGTGCCATAGTCGTGATAGCCCTTGATTTTGGCCAGCGCCGCAACCAGCTCTTTATTGCCAACCATGAAGCCGATCCGCCAGCCTGCCATGTTGTAACTCTTGGACATGGTGAAGAATTCAACGGCAACATCACGCGCGCCGGGCACCTGCATGATGGATGGCGCTTTCCAGCCATCAAAGGTAATGTCTGCATATGCCAGATCGTGTACCACCAGTACGTTGTTGGCTTTGGCAAGCGCGATGATACGTTCAAAGAAATGCAGGTCGACGCACATCGCGGTTGGATTGGACGGAAAGCCCAGAATCAGCATCTTGGGTTTAGGATAAGTTTCGCGAATTGCGCGCTCGGCTTCCTCGAAGAAATCCACGCCTTCGGTCATGCGCACATGCTTGATCTGCGCGCCTGCGATTACCGCACCATAAATATGGATCGGATAGCTGGGGTTGGGTACCAGCACTGTGTCGCCACTATCCAAGGTGGCAAGCATCAAGTGCGCAAGGCCCTCCTTTGAGCCGATGGTAACGATCGCTTCAGAGTCGGGATCAAACTCGACATCAAAACGGCGTTTGTACCAGTCAGTGATCGCCTTGCGTAAACGAGGAATCCCTTTGGACACCGAATAACCATGGGTATTGGGCCGCTTTGACGCTTCGACCAATTTGTCAACGATGTGCTGCGGTGTAGAGCCATCTGGGTTGCCCATTGACATATCGATGATGTCCTCACCACGGCGTCGAGCCGCCATTTTCAATTCTGCGGTGATATTAAAGACGTAAGGGGGCAGGCGTTTAATGCGGGAGAATTCGTGATTCATGTGGGCTTAGACGTTACCGATGGGCTTGAAGCGGGAGATATTTGAATCGCTATAATAATTAGCAGCTTGCACCGATTTTGTGCGGCGCAATAACTTAATTCTAGCAAATCCGAAATCGACTCCCGTGAAACTACACCTGGACACAATTACTGGCACCAATGCGATCACCGGCCATGGCCAAGGATATATAGCGATCAACGGAAAAAACATCGGCAATGCCGTCATCGTATTACCCGAAAGAATCATCGATCCCTGGGTGACTTCGGCTTCGTCAGCATCGGCACAAACATTGTGCATTGCCGACTTTGCAGATCTGTTGGCGCTGAAGCCCGAGTTGGTGGTTTTTGGCTCTGGCAGCGCGTTTCAATTCCCTGATCGTGCCATCATCGCCGAGTTTGCAAAAGCTCGAATTGGCTTCGAAGTCATGAGTACGCCAGCCGCGTGCCGCACATACAATGTCCTGATGAGTGAAGGGCGCAAAATTGCTGTCGCATTGCTAATCGGCTAGCGCAATGCCTACAGATGCGCTACACTGAATTTCGAATAAAAGCGTAACATCACCGCGTGTATAT
>JBDTPE010000130.1:0-6759 GCA_039932875.1 Betaproteobacteria bacterium
GAACTGAAAAATGGACGCAGTCAAAATGCTCGCAATCGCACTGATCGTGGCTGGTGGCCTCGGTCTTGCATATGGTGGCTTTACCTACACCAAGGAAACCCACGAAACAAAAATCGGACCGATTGTACTGGCGGTCAAAGACACACAGACGGTAAATATCCCGATTTGGCTTGGCGTCGGTTCGCTGGTCGCCGGCATCGTATTGTTGGTGACGCGCAAGAAATAGGCCTCATCCGCAGTAACGTCGACTTTCGCTCTGCGCCGTATTCGTTCGGCCAGAGCGAGAAGCGACCCAGGCTCATGCGCACAACCATTTTCATCGCCGACCCTCAAGCCTGCTGCCTGAAAGCCGTGATAGGACATGCAAGGGCAGGGCTGTCAGCATTTGTCCTACAATAAGCAGCGACAGGTGCCCACACTGAGCCTAAATGTAATCACGTACTATTCTTGGTAATTGATTGCTGCGCTCGAATCATTTTTGACAGGAGTATTTCATTTCATGCTCGACAAAACCAAAGTAATGATCGCTGATGACCATGCGCTGTTCCGCGCCGGCCTGCGCGGCTTGCTGGAAGAGACTGGTGAATTCGAAGTTGTCGCCGAGGCCAGCAATGGAGAGGACGCCCTGAAGGCGGTGCGCGAACAGCAGATCGACGTTACGTTGCTTGATCTCTCTATGCCCAAGCAAAGCGGCATTGACGTGTTGAAGCGCATGAAATCGCTGAAGCCGGAAATGGCGGTGCTGATTCTTTCCATGTTTCCAGAAGAGCAATACGCGGTAAACATGTTGCGTGCCGGTGCGTCCGGTTACCTGACCAAGGAAGCTGCACCAGAAAAAGTGGTGACCGCACTGCGTACCGTGCGCAAGGGGCGTAAATACATCAGCAGCGAAGTCGCCGAGCTACTCGCCGAAACGCCCGATGCCACCACCGCACCGCTGCACAGCTCCCTGTCGCAGCGCGAGTTCCAGATATTCTGCAAACTGTCCGGTGGGCAAAGTGTTTCAGAAGTCGCCAATGAACTGTTTCTCAGCGTCAAAACCATCAGCACCTATCGAACGCGGGTGCTGGAAAAGATGGGTATGCATAGCAATGCCGACCTGACGTATTACGCAATCAAAAATGGCATCATCCAATAAGCAAAAATGAACACGCACCAAATGAGCACCGAAACACCTGCAAACAAATCAACCGCCCAGACAAAGTCGCAGGGCTCAGTGCTCACAGGTGAAAAGTCCGCACTCCCGGTTTTGCGGGTCTACCTGGTTGAGGATTCGCCACATGTGCGAGATCTGCTGCTTGATTTCCTGAATGAACCCGGCGAGGTGGAAATCGTCGGCTACGCAGATAACGAGGCCGATGCAGTCGCTGCCATCGTTGCCAATCCAGTCGATGCCGTCATTGTCGATCTGAAACTCCGCGAAGGCAGCGGCATGGGCGTTATTGAAAAACTGCGTGCGGCCAATTTTGACCCGCAGCCCAAGATCATTGTCTTTACCAATCACCCGTTTCCGGAAATTCGGAATCGGGCAATGCACTTGGGCGCCGATTATTTTTACGACAAGTCTGCCGAATATGACAGTGTTCGCTCGACGTTACAGGCCTTGCGCATACATTGAGCGCAGTGATTCCTTGAGCCAAATGCGGTCCCGCCAGGCGGGATTTTTTTCGCCTGCTGTTGCCGCATGAACCGCTAAATCGGCGTCTGTCCTACAAGGCGTAAGCCCCTCGTCCGATGCGATGGACAGCCTTGTCTGGTTAATCTGCAAGGGTGGCAGGACGATGTGATGTCTAGCTTCCTGGCATCGTCCGGCCCGACCCTCAATTTACCTACGCACGGAGGCTCCTCATGCTCTATTACGCTGCTGTATTTTTCGTCATTGCCATCGTCGCCGCCCTGCTGGGTTTTGGCGGCGTTGCCGCTGGCGCATCCAGTATTGCGCAAGTATTGTTTTTCATTTTCCTGATTTTGTTTCTCGTCAGTCTGGTGTCAGGCCTCGTCCGGCGCAAGAGTTAGTTTTCATCCACCCAAGAAGGAGCTCAACATGAATACCACGCAACTCAAAGCATCCACCAACGACACGCTTGATCGCGTCAGCGAAAAAGCCCAGCACCTGGTTGAATCAAAGGATCAGGTCATCAGTGATTTCAAGTCTCTGTTGTCTGAAGGTGAAAACCTCTTTAAAAGCGCAACTGCCGGCGGTGATCAGGCGCTCGCAGCTGCTCGTGACAAATTCAAGCAACAGCTCGAAGTCGCCAAGTCGCGTTACTACGAACTCCAGGATGCCACCGTCAAGCAAGCCAAACAGGCAGCTACGGCAACCGATGATTACGTTCACGGCAATCCGTGGACCGCAGTCGCCGTCGCCGGTAGCGTCGGGCTGCTGGTCGGTATGCTCATCATGAATCGCCGCGAAGGTTGAACATGCAGCCGGACATGTCCGGGGCGGCACCTGCGTCAGGAACCGAAGGGTTTCTGACGCACATACGCCTGTTGGCTGCATCCCTGCTTGGCCATGTGGCGATGCGGGTGGAGTTACTGTCGATTGAAGTGCAGGAAGAGAAGGTCCGACTGGTCAAGCTCGCCATGAGTGCGGCGCTCGTCAGCGCGTTGCTGATCGTGAGTCTGGTGATGATGGCCATACTGGTGCTGGCAATCTACTGGGATACACCGTATCGCGTTACTGCAGCGATGTGGTTGGCCGGCTTGTTCAGTGTTTGCACTGTCGGTGGCGGTTTTTATCTTTCCACGCAATTGCAACAAACGTCAACGCTATTTGCAAACAGCGCCGCTGAACTCAGGCATGATGCCGATGCAATGGCGCCGCAGACAAGTGCGTCGTGATTACGTCAGCAAACAGTGGCGGGCAGCAACAGCTTCTTGAGAGCCGCCGTACAGCGCTGCTGATTCGTATCCACGCGGCCCGCGCTGAAACTGCGGTCGTCCTTGAGTACGTCGCCAACGACATTCGTGCAACGGACAAGACTAGGCTCGCTATTCAGGGCAGCTGGAAGTTGTTTAAGGCTGCGGCCCTCGCTGCGGGCGTCGTCTGGAGTTTCAATGCCAGCTCGAACAGCGGGCGCGGACGCCGGTTTTTCACACTTGCCGTCAGCATGCTGTCGGCCATGCGGACCTTGCGCAGGGTAACCGCATTCTTTTAGTCACTCAAAACATCCATCCACAGACAAGGGAAAACACCATGACCGCCAAAGCTAAAATAAAGAAAGATGCATCGAAAACCGCTTTCAAGATGACCAGCAAGGAAACGCTGCGCGCCAATGCCCGTCGCAAGATTGATGACGGCGCATTGACCGTGGGCTACGCCGCCAATCGCGATCAGGTCGTCAAACTGCTCAATGAAGCACTGGCCACCGAGATCGTCTGCGTGCTGCGCTACAAGCGCCATTACTTCATGGCAACTGGTGTGCATGCCGAGGGTGTCGCTGCCGAATTTCTGGAACACGCAACCCAGGAACAGGAGCACGCCGATGCCATCGCCAAGCGTATTGTCGAACTCGGTGGAGAGCCGGATTTTTCGCCGGACACGCTGACCTCGCGCAGTCACGCTGAGTATGTGCCTGGCAAAAATCTGGCCGATATGGTCAAAGAGAATCTGGTCGCTGAACGCATTGCTATCGACAGCTACCGGGAAATGATCGAAGTAATCGGCAACGATGACACCACCACGCGCAGAATGCTGGAATGGATTCTGTCGGTAGAGGAAGAGCATGCCGACGACTTGGCAGGTCTGCTCGATGCGGGCCGATGACCCAGGCAGCGCCTCTTCCGCAATTGCCGCCGTTTCAATCGCGTTACCCCAGCCGATAGAATCGCCGGGTGCGAGTGACAACGCGGCAGCGGCGGACACGGCGCAGGTCGAATTCGTATTGCCAAACGCAGCTGTACCAGCGATAACCACTGTCAAGCCGCGGACCCGCGGCACACTACCCACCGTCGGCATGTTTGTGCTGATGGTAATTACGGCGCTCTATTTTGGACGTCCGGTACTGATGCCGATATTGCTCGGCATCATCTTGGCGGTTGTGTTGTCACCAGTGGTCGCGAAGCTGGCCAAATTTCACATTGCCGAGCCGATTGCCGCGGCCCTGGTGTTGCTGGCCATGCTGGCCACTCTGGTACTGGGTGTTGAGCTGCTGGTACTTCCGGCGAAAGATGTGCTGGCTGAATTGCCGGTACAAGTTCAGAATTTATTGGCGGAACTGCTCCGCTGGGCGCGCAGCTTCCAGTTTGGTAGATTGATCGTGCCACACGACGCAACCGATCTGAGTAAGCAAGCAGCGGCGCAGGGATTCAACCTGACCGGCTTCGTTCTGCACACCGCGCAGGGTTTTATCGTGTCGGCCATTAGCGCCATGGTGCTGGCTTACTTTCTGCTCTCGTCCGGCGACCTGTTCCTGACCAAACTGGTGAAAGTACTACCGATTTTTCGTGACAAAGTGCGCGCCGTTACGGTAGTGCGCACCGTACAGCGCGATGTGGCGACCTACTTCGCCAGTGTCAGCATGATCAATCTCGGGCTGGGACTAGGCGTTACCCTGCTGACCTGGGGTTTCGGGTTACCGATGCCCTGGTTCTGGGGCGCTCTCGTTGCCACGCTCAACTTCATCCCCTATGTAGGCGCGGGCACCAGCGCGATGCTATTGCTATTGGCGGGGATGGCGTTTATGGGATCCACCGGCCAGGCCTTTCTGCTGGTGGTCTGCTTTGTGGCCATCACCTTTGTCGAAGGCCAGTTGATCAACCCGCTGCTGGTCGGTAAACGATTAGCCCTCAATCCGACAGTGGTCTTTGTCGCGTTGTTCTTTTGGGGCTGGCTATGGGGCGTCGGCGGCATGCTGCTGGCAGTCCCATTGTTGATCATCATGAAGAAATTTGCCGACCAAACGCCGGGATGGGAAGCTGTCGCTGAGTTTCTCGCCCGCTGATCGTTAAAATGGATGCCGTGAATCAAGTGGCTATTTACACGCGCCCAGGTCGCTGGCCTGCGTTGTTTGGTTGGGTAGGCCTGTGTCTCGTGGTCGGCATTGTCATCGGCATTTTCTTCCAGCCCGGTGCGTGGTACGCGGCACTTGAAAAACCATCATTCAATCCCCCCGCATGGGTATTTGCGCCGGTTTGGACCGCGCTCTATGCAGCGATGGGCGTGGCTGCCTGGCGCATATGGCGTTTGCCAGCATCGATAGAGCGGTACCAGGCGCTCAGGCAGTTTTGCGTGCAGTTGGCGTTCAATGCCGCATGGCCACCGATGTTTTTTGGTGCGCAGTCGCTGGCCGGTGGGCTGGTTGTCATCATCTTGTTGCTGTTCGCCGTCGCCGCCGCTATCCAGCGATTTCATCCGCTGGACAAGACCGCAGCGTGGCTGCTGGCGCCGTATCTGGCGTGGGCATCGTTTGCAACCTTGCTCAACGTCGCGCTGCTGGCATTGAACGGGAAGTTCTGAGGACCCTTCAAGAAGTACAGAACGCCATCCGGCGCACCTTTTCGGGCAATTTCGGCCCGTGAGGTCCGTCGCTATTGGAGTGTGCGATTTCGTCCCCAACTATTTCAAATACCGACAACCACCTCTCCATGGAGCACAACATGATCGAACTCACCATCAATGACATGACCTGCGGCGGCTGCGTCGCCAGCATCACCCGTGTCGTCAAAGGACTGGACGCCAATGCCACCATCAGCGCCGATGTTGCCAGCAAACGCGTGACGATCAACAGCGTGACCAGCGGCGACAAAGTCATCGCGGCTATTGCCGGTGCGGGCTACCACCCAGTCATCGCGTAGTCCCCGGCACTGACTGCCGAGTCACAACAGGCGAGCAGGCAAAAAGATGGATATTCAAATTACCGGTATGACCTGCGCCTCTTGCGTGGCGCGCGTCGAAAAGACCCTAAAGGCAGTGAGCGGCATCGCCTCCGCCACCGTCAATCTCGCTACTGAAACTGCGACCCTCCACGCTGCAGCGCCGATAGACGTCGCCAATGTGATTCAGGCAATAGAGAAATCCGGCTACGGTGTCGGCGAGCAAACCATCACGCTAGCCATCACCGGTATGACCTGCGCTTCGTGTGTCGGCAGGGTCGAGCAGGCGCTTCGTCGCGTTCCGGGTGTATTGAAAGCCACCGTCAATCTGGCGACCGAACGTGCCACGATTCAAATCGCCGCCGGTGCGGTGACAGCCGAGGCGTTACTCGAAGCAGTCAAGCGCGCTGGCTACGAAGCCACCAGCATCGAATCCAACGCCAGCAAGCCCACGCCATTCAGCAACCCCGCGTTGCCGGTCATCATCGCGGCGCTGCTGAGTTTCCCTTTGCTACTGCCGATGCTGGTCGAGCCGTTTGGGGTGCACTGGATGCTGCCCGGCTGGTTGCAGTGTCTGCTGGCCACACCAGTGCAGTTCATTCTTGGCGCGCGCTTCTATCGCGCTGGCTGGAAGGCTTTACTGGCCAAGACCGGCAATATGGATTTGCTGGTAGCACTTGGTACCAGTGCGGCCTACGGCTTAAGCGTCTATCAATGGCTAACCGCACCCTCGGGTGCGACGCCTCATCTTTATTTCGAAGCCAGTGCCGTGGTCATCACACTGGTTTTGCTGGGCAAATGGCTTGAGGTGCGCGCCAAGCGCCAGACGACCGACGCTATTCGTGCGCTCAATGCCTTGAAGCCCGAGCGTGCGACGCTGCGCAAAGACGGCGTAGACGCCGATGTGCCTCTATCTGCCATACAGGTAAACGACATCGTGTT
>JBDTPE010000131.1:0-6747 GCA_039932875.1 Betaproteobacteria bacterium
GTCAGTTCGCGTTAGGGGGTCTTACAGGATACGACTCGAAAAATTCTTTTGCAATACAATGACTTGTGGTTTTAGTGGGGGCCAGACACAAGCGGTAGTTTATGGCGCGAATCTACGCCAATCTGAAGCTCACTTTTCGACGATTTTGTGTTTCCGCAAGACCGCGGAACGAAAAAAGGGCGGTACGAACAACTCGTCCCGCCCTTTTTTCCTGTTCAGTGCATTAACTGTCGCCTGCATTACGCCCGGCGCAACGCAGACTGGCTACATTTACAACGAGTAGTACATATCAAACTCGATTGGATGCGTCGTCATGCGGAAGCGTGTGACTTCCTGATTCTTGAGTTCAATATAGGCATCGATCATTTCGTTTGAGAATACCCCACCGCGCGTGAGGAACTCGCGATCTTTATCCAGATAATCGAGTGCCTGTTCCAATGACGAGCATACGGTTGGAATCTTTGCATCTTCCTCCGGCGACAAGTCGTAGAGATTCTTGTCGGAAGGATCGCCCGGGTGGATCTTGTTTTGGACGCCATCGAGACCGGCCATCATCATCGCGGCAAAGGCGAGGTAGGGGTTGGCAGTAGGATCCGGAAAACGCACTTCGATGCGGCGCGCCTTGTCTGATTGAACATACGGTACGCGGATGGAAGCCGAACGATTGCGCGCAGAGTAAGCCAGCTTTACTGGGGCTTCAAAGCCAGGTACCAAGCGCTTATAGGAGTTGGTACCGGGGTTGGTGATGGCGTTGAGCGCGCGCGCATGTTTGATGATGCCGCCGATGTAATAGAGCGCGAACTCGGACAGGCCAGCATAGCCATTTCCGGCGAACAGGTTCTTGCCGTCTTTCCAGATGGACTGGTGAACGTGCATGCCCGAACCATTGTCGCCAACGATGGGTTTTGGCATAAACGTCGCTGTCTTGCCGTAGCTATGTGCGACGTTCTGCACGACGTACTTCAGGCGCTGATTCCAGTCGGCGCGCTTGACGAGCGTTTCAAACTTGGTGCCGATTTCGCACTGACCGGCATTGGCAACTTCATGGTGATGCACTTCGACTTCCACGCCGACATCTTCGAGCGCGGTACACATGGCCGAACGAATGTCTTGCAATTGGTCCACCGGCGGCACCGGAAAGTAGCCGCCTTTGACGGTGGGGCGATGGCCGAGATTGCCGCCTTCGAATTTTCCGTCAGTGGACCAGGCGGCCTCTTCGGAGTAAATCTTGCATGAGCTGCCGGACATATTGTCGGACCACTCGACGGCGTCGAAAATGAAGAATTCTGGCTCCGGTCCGAAATAAGCGGTATCACCGATGCCGCTGGCTTTCAGATAGGCTTCTGCGCGCCGCCCAAGTGAGCGCGGATCCCGATCATATCCTTTGCCGGTGGATGGTTCGATCACGTCGCAGGAAAGCACCAGGGTTGGCTCGTCGTAAAACGGGTCGACAAAGGCTGAGTCCGGGTCAGGCATCAGAATCATGTCCGAAGCTTCGATACCCTTCCAGCCAGCAATCGACGATCCGTCAAATGCGTGTCCCTCGGAGAATTTTTCTTCACCAAAAGCCTTGACCGGTACGGATACGTGTTGCTCTTTGCCCTTGGTATCGGTAAAACGGAAATCAATAAATTTGATTTCGTTTTCTTTCACCATTTTTAATACGTCTGCGACAACCATATTGATCTCCTGATTAATAATCGTAGTGTGGCATTTCCAGTGTCTTTTTGACCACCAGATTTGAGCAGAAAACATGCCATTAATAAGTGCATCTTAAGCTTTTGATTAATAACAATATTAGACTGTGCGGCCAGCCTAATTGCACCAAAATGATGCGCACGACTTCTGTGGGCACCATTTTGGCTCACACGTCTTTTTGACGCTTTCAACATGATACTCAATGAATAAAACGTGATTCAGAGCAAAGATTTCATGATTACAGTAAACATTTCTCAGTCTTCGACATGACTGATCGCTACGCCGTTATAGGCAACCCGGTGGCACACTCGCGGTCGCCGGAAATTCACGCCGCATTTTCCCTGCAAACCGGTGATGACATTCAGTATGAACGACTGTTGGCTGCAACTGATCGTTTCGCAGAAACGCTACGGGCATTTCGCGACGGAGGCGCATCGGGTGCAAACGTGACCGTGCCCTTCAAGCTCGAAGCGTTCGCACTGTCGACTGAATGCACGCCGCGTGCGCAAGGCGGAAAGTCAGCGAACACACTCGTTTTTAACGGAGACAAGATAATCGGCGACAACACGGATGGCGTCGGCCTTTGCCGCGACATTCAGCAGAACCTAAGTCGGCCACTTAGCGGCGCGCGCATCCTGCTCGTCGGCGCGGGCGGCGCGGCGCGTGGCGTTACCACTGCATTGCTCAGTTGCGAGCCACAGTCACTGGTCATTACCAATCGTACCCAATCCAAAGCGGATGCCTTCGTCAAAGCGCATGGTGCGGGAAAGCCTCTATCCGCGATTGGGCTGGAAAGCCTGTCTACGCGGCAATTCGACGTCGTAATCAATGCGACCTCAGCGAGTCTGTCAGCAGACATGCCGGCGATTCCCGCAACCTGCTTTGCAGACAACTCGCTGGCCTACGAGATGATGTACGGCAAGGGGAAGACGCCATTTCTCACGCTCGCAGCAACTGCTGGTGCCCGCACGGCCGATGGCCTCGGAATGCTGGTGGAGCAGGCGGCCGAAGCATTTTTTGTCTGGCGTGGCGTGCGGCCCTCAACCGGTCCGGTCATCGCACAATTGCGCGATATTGCGACGTGATTCGCTGGGCACTCCGAACCTTCGCTGTCATCCTGGGTTTGCTGATCGCGGCTTTCCTGGCCTATCAGGGATATATCGCCGTCAGGCTGTGGTGGTGGGACGATCACAACCCGACTTCAACTGCGTTCATGAATGCTCGGCTGGCGACGATGCGCGAGAAAAACCCTGCTGCCAGACTTCAACAGCAATGGGTTCCCTATTCGAAAATCTCGAACAATCTAAAGCGCGCAATCTTGGTGGCCGAAGACGACAAGTTTGTAGACCACGAAGGCTTCGACTGGGACGGCATTCAAAAAGCGCTGGAAAAAAACGAGAAAAAGGGTAAGGTCGTTGCCGGCGGTTCAACTATCAGCCAGCAACTGGCAAAAAATCTGTTTCTTTCTGGCGACCGATCCATGATTCGCAAAGGCGAAGAGGCGCTCATCACGGTGATGATGGAACATATTCTGGACAAGGAACGAATCCTTGAAATTTACCTTAACGTCATCGAATGGGGGGACGGCGTGTTTGGTGCGGAGGCAGCGTCTAGGCATTACTTTGGCCTTTCAGCAACCCAACTTTCGGCCGAACAAGCAGCGAAGCTTGCCGCAATGGTGCCACGTCCGCGTTTTTATGATCGAAACCGTAACGCGCCCTGGCTAATGAAAAAAACACAAATCATTATTGAACGGATGCCGCGAGCGCAGCTACCATGAGGGGCCTCGGTGGACGTCGCTAATTGGGTTTTTTTCGGGCCCTCCCGGCTGCTCGCAATTTATCCCTATGCGGGCGTGGCCATCGCAGTCGCCATGATCGGCCTACAAGCCTGTTTGTCCTGGCGCAAAGGAACACTTCTGCAACGAAACTTCTTCCGTGAGGCAGCCGTGATGACCGGCCTCATCTGGATCATTTTCAATCTCTATGAGTTGCAGTTCAGCGCGATCCTGGCAAAAAGCGAAAGCGGCAGCACGTTGCGAATGGACCTGGTGATCCTGATACCAATCCTCTACGCGCTATCGGTGGCGGCGATACTCTCGGTTATCGCGCAATTGCGCAACGGCGGGCCAAAGTAATATTGGCCGCGTCGGCGAGCAGGACTCAGCCCAGCGGCAACCTGATCAAGCAGGCGAATAACTTATTTTGTCGGTCGGTCGCGACGCGGCTTATGCGGGCCGCGCGGACGCGAGTCTGAGCGTCTGGAAAGCATAATCAATCTATTCACCTGAATAATCCGACCCGGCGGACCGAAGCGAAAGCCACTCCCGCACGGATCGGAATCCAACGATTGCTTTGCGAATTACAACTAGCCCATCGGCTTGATGAGCGGCGTGATCACCGGGGTGATCATTGGCGTCGGCTTTACAGCCATCGGCTTCGCAGCAGCTTTCTTTTTTGGTGCAGCTTTGGGAGCAGCTTTCTTTTTGGGTGCAGCTTTGGGAGCAGCCTTCTTTTTGGCTGGTTTCTTTTTAGCAGCGGCTTTCTTCTTCGGTGCAGCTTTTTTAGGAGCCGCCTTTTTCTTGGCAGCTACCTTCTTTTTAGCGGCCGGTTTTTTGGCTGCTGGTTTCTTCTTTGCTGCGGGCTTCTTTGCTGCTGGTTTCTTAGCGGCCGGTTTTTTGGCTGCTGGTTTCTTCTTTGCTACTGGCTTCTTAGCTGCTGGTTTCTTAGCAGCTGGTTTCTTTGCTGCCGGCTTTTTTGCTGCCGGTTTTTTGGCTGTTGCCATGTTGAAACTCCTTTCGATGGTTGGACCGAATTGCTTGTATATAGCGCAGCGATGAGTTGTTACGCTACCAAGAATTCATTCTGTCGAACGATTGAGTCAGGAGAACTGCGCTGACTGATGACCAGCAGCATAGCAACCTCACTCAACCTGGATTGCCGTCAGCACAGTTAAATAAAAAACAATTGAGCCAACAACAACACAGGCACTTGGTGAAGCGGATTCTATTACAGAAGTTTTTTAAGACACCAGTTTTGGGCTGTGTCAAGTGTGCTTATTTGAATGCGCACTTTGCAAATTAGTATCGTCGCGACACTAATCAATATTCGGATTACTGTTTTGCAAGCGTTCCTGCCTGACGAGGTCGTCAAAAGTCTCGCGTGCGCGGATGAGTGTGACCGTGCTGCCATCGATCATCACCTCTGCGGCGCGAGGGCGGGAGTTGTAGTTCGACGACATCACAAAACTGTAAGCACCTGCCGAGAGAATGGCAACGGTATCGCCCTCTTGTGCGGCAAGCGCGCGACTATGCGCAAGCACATCTGCGCTCTCGCAAACAGGCCCGACCACGTCGTAGATACGCGCCGGAACCGTCGCGTCGAATGGCCCGGCAACCACCACCTCATGGTGCGCCTGATAAAGCGAAGGGCGAATCAGATCGTTCATCGCCGCGTCGATCACCAGGAAATTCTTGCTGTCAGTAGGTTTGACGAACTCCACCCGTGAAAGCAGAACGCCGGCGTTACCCACCAGCACTCGACCAGGCTCCAGCAGCAACTCGACATCGCGCGAGCCGAGGCTGGCTTCGAGCGCTGCTGCGTAGGCGATCAAATCAATAGTGGGTTCGTCCTTGTAGGTAATGCCTATGCCGCCGCCAGGGCAGATGTGGCGAACCGGTACGCCCTTTCCCGCAAGCGCATCTGCAAGCGCTACGATGCGCGCCATCGCCTCTTGTAGCGGCTTGTCGTCAGTGAGCTGCGAGCCAATGTGGCAATCGACACCCGCGACGCGAATGTTGGGCATCGCGGCAGCGCGCAAATAGACCGGTATTGCGCGATCAAAGGCAATGCCAAACTTGTTGTTCTTCAGGCCGGTGGAAATATACGGATGTGTTTTGGCGTCAACGTCAGGATTCACGCGCAGACTGATGTCGGCAATCACATCAAGCTCAAGTGCGACTTTATTCAGTCGATCAAGCTCTGATTCGCTCTCCAGATTGAAGCACTTGATGTTTGCTTGCAAGGCCAATTTCATCTCTGCCGCAGTCTTCCCCAAACCGGAAAAGACGATCTTGCGCGGGTTCCCACCAGCTTCCAGTACGCGCATCAACTCGCCGCCTGAAACGATGTCAAAGCCTGACCCAAGTTCGGCGAACACACGCAGTACCGAGAGATTGGAGTTGGCTTTTACCGCGTAACAAATAAGGTACGAGCGACCCTGGCGTGACGCCTTTAGCGCCGCGTCAAGGCGCTTATAGGCCGTGACTAGCGCATGTTTTGAGTATGCGAAACAGGGTGTGCCGAAGCGCTCAGCGACATCGCTCAGCAGCACATCCTCCATCATCAAGCCGTCAGCCTCGCTGCTACGATGCACACCAAAGGTCGTCAGTGAAATCGTCATTTCTTGGCTCCAGACTCAGCCATTTTTGTAGCCGGTGGGCCGGCATCCGGTGGCAACTTGAGCGGGCCCTTCTGGCCGCATCCAGCGAGAAAAGAGCACAGGCAGAAAGCGAATACAATGAGGTCGAGACGACGCATGGCAGGATGACTTAGAGAGTTTTTTGACGTGGCGAAAGGATGGTATCACGGGCATGAATACATCGATTCCAGTAGACGAGAGCGCATTCCATGCGCGCGTCGACGCCGTATTTGCAGCGATAGAAGCGGCGCTGGACAGTGTCGAAGCTGACATCGACAGTGACATCTCCGGTGGAATACTCACGCTTGAATTTGAAAACGACAGCAAGGTCATCATCAATCGTCAGACCTTCAACCGCGAAATCTGGGTGGCCGCAAAATCCGGCGGATTTCACTTTCGCTTTGATGGAGCCGCGTGGCATGACACACGTAGCGGCGAATCCCTGCAAGCATTGCTGGTCCGTGTGATTGCCGAGCAGGGCGGCAGTGTGATGTCAATCACAATCTGAATGCGTGCGTCGCAATCAATGCGGCTTGATAAAAGCCAGCATCCAGTTTAGTATCGGATCAATACCAAAAATACTTGATTAAAAATCGGCCATGCATGGTAGCGACTCGAAACCTTTATTTG
>JBDTPE010000132.1:0-6728 GCA_039932875.1 Betaproteobacteria bacterium
GCATCAAATCACATGACAGTATGACGAGCGCAATTCGAAACACCGGTTTGGCCCGAGGCGTCCTGATGCTTGGGATCGCACTTTCCATTGCCGCCTGGTTTTTTGTTGGTGGCCTGGTGGAACAGCAGGCAAAAGCAGATTTTGATCGTTCGGCTCTCGCAACCCTCGGTGCCATCGAGCGCCGCACTCAACGCTATATCGATATTCTGCACGGCCTAGAGGGATTACTTGGCCATGACCCCTCGGTATCCCGCCTGGCGTTCCAGCGCTACGTAAACTCCCTCAACCTGGCAACGCGCTTTCCAGGCGTGCAGGCGGTCGAATTCATTCGCCGCGTACGGTTGCCGGAAAAAACTGTCTATGAGGGCATGGTTCGCGATGACCGAAACATCAGGCCCGGTGGCTTTCCGGACTTTTCAATCAAGCCCGGTGGCGCGCGCGATGAATACTACGTTGTGCATTACGTGGAGCCGGCAGTTGGCAATGAGGATGCGTTCGGCCTGGATATTCGTACCCGCCGCGCCGCATTGACTGCTAGCGAACGAGCGCGCGACGTTGGCGAGCCGATCATTACCGGTCGCTATCAACTGGCGCAGGAAAAACAGAACCGATTGGGCTTGGTGGTTTACTTGCCGATTTACGAAACCTATCGGCAGAATCGAACATTGGCGCAGCGCCGGTCTGAGCTGGCTGGATTCGTTAACCTCGTATTTCGAGTTGATAGCTTGTTTGCCCAACTGGCCGACCCGGACCTGAGAAATAACGTGGATTTTCTTGTATTTGACGTGGGTGCGAGCAATGCTGCGCCTTCAAATCCAACGACCGAAAATCTGCTGTACTCAAGCGTCGCGATGGACGGCGATGCAGGCCCGACCAATCGCGGGGATGGCGTTTCACATACGATTGTGGTTGCCGGTCGCCACTGGTATTTCAAGTTCAGCGACCTCGCGGCAGTTGGCCATCCGATGTTGCAGCCGCAGTCGCTTTTGGTGCTGCTTTTGACACTAGTCATCAGTTTCTTGCTGTTTACTGCGCTGCGGACGGCGTCACGGTCGCAAATAAATGCACAACAAATGGCGGATGGCGCAACGCGCGAATTGCGCGACCAACTGAGCTTCTCCAGGCAACTGATTGAAGCGATTCCAACCCCGATTTTCTTTAAAGATGCATCCGGAAAGTATTTCGGTTGCAATCGTGCGTTTGAAGAATTTGCCAATCGCCCGCGTAGCGACTTCATCGGCAAGACGGTGCTGGAAGTGACCGATTCCGAAGCTGCCCACCGCCATCATACGATTGAAGCCGAGCTATTGAAGGACGGAGGGAAGCGTGAATACGAGATGTCGCTGACAAGAACCACCGACGGCAAACTGCTCGATGCAATTTTTACGAAAGCCGCGTTTGTGAATACCGACGGCAAGATCGCGGGGTTGGTCGGAGCTATCGTCGAAATCACTGAACGCAAGTCACTTGAACGCACCTTAAGTGAAAGCAATCAAAGACTGCGCTCCATCATCGAAGGCTCTCCCTTGGCGATCATTGCCCGCGACTTGAATGGCGTGATTGGCCTTTGGAATCCCGCTGCGGAAAAGCTATTCGGCTGGACTGCCAATGAGGTCATGGGCACCGTCCGCTCGACCGTGCCGGAAGAGGTACTCACTGAAGTACTTGCGATGCGCAAGCAAGTCGAAGCGGGCACGATAGTGTCTCAGGTAGAGACGCGACGCGTGGGTAAGGATGGCGTGGTACTGGACGTATCGCTGTCGGTTGCACCAATACACGATGCCAGTCAAAAAATTGTCGGTTCGATGGCGCTGATGGCCAATATCAGCCGACGCAAACGGGCCGAGGACGAATTGCGCAATAGTGAGGCGCAACTGCGGCTGGCGATGGAAGCTGCCGATATGGGTAGCTGGCTCTGGAATATTGACAGTGGCACCATGTCCTTTTCGGAGGGATTTGGCCCACTTGTCGGCATGCAACGCGGCGCTGTCATTCGGGACTATGCGCACTTGATGTCCATGATTCATCCGGATGATCGCAGCACGACTGATGTAGCCGTGTTGCGGGCATTAAAGCTCAACACCAGCTTTGACTTGGAATATCGCGTGGTGTGGCCGGATGGCACGGTGCGCTGGATGGCGGTGCGCGGCCAGATCACTCGTAATGCTTCGGGGAAGGCGCAGCGCATCATTGGCGTGTCTGCCGACGTGACCAGCCGCAAACAGGCGGAACAAAGAATTGCCTACCTGGCGCATCACGATGCGCTTACTGGCTTGCCAAATCGGGTCCTGCTGCAGGATCGAATCGAACAAGCGATTGCCCACAGTCACCGCAACGCGACCCAGCTCGCCGTGATGTTTATCGACCTCGATCATTTCAAGAACATTAACGATTCACTCGGGCATCAGCAAGGCGATACATTGCTTCAACTGGTTGCCGCCAGAATCCTCAATGGCCTTCGCGAAATTGATACGGTTTCAAGACTGGGTGGCGACGAATTTGTTATCGTCATTCCAGCGCTCTCACCACAGGATGAAGGTAGTCATGTCACAGCGGTGGCACAGAAAGTACTCGAGTCGCTGGCTGCCAGTTTCCAGGTGCAATCACACGAGCTGAATGTCGGTGCCAGTATCGGCATCAGCATCTATCCGACTGACGGGGAAACTGCCGAAATACTCATGCGCAATGCAGACGCGGCGATGTATCACGCCAAGGGACGCGGACGGAACCAGTATCAGTTTTTCACCGCTGCCATGAATGCGGCTGCTCAGCAACGAATGACGTTGCAAACACAGTTGCGCCGCTCTCTGCAGACGAATGATTTCTGCCTCCACTATCAACCAGTTTACTCGGTGTCCAGTCATACATTGATCGGCTTTGAAGCGCTGCTGCGCTGGCGAAACATGGTCGGCGAGCTGATCCGGCCGGGCGAATTTATTTCGGTGGCAGAGGATTCCGGCCTGATCATCCCCATTGGTGAATGGGTGATTGGTGAGGCATGCCGTACCGCCGCGCTGTGGCAACAAAGCGGCAAGAGGTTGCAGATGGCTATCAATGTATCTGCCATCCAGCTTCGCCGCAAAACGTTTGTGGACACATTCGCCGCCATCCTTGCTGAGACTGGAGCCGATCCGAGGCTGATCGAAATGGAGGTCACCGAAAGTGTAATCGTCGGCGGGCACGAGGAAGCGATAACCGCATTAACCAAACTGGATGCGATGAAAATTCGCATCGCGATTGATGATTTTGGTACCGGCTACTCGGGTTTGAGTTACCTCAAGCAGTTTCCAATTCACACGGTCAAGATTGATCAGTCATTCATTCGCGATCTGACGACTGACACCGAGAACGAGGCCATTGTTCGAGCGATTATCGCCATGTCGCGGAGTCTGGGGCTGAATATAGTTGCAGAGGGTGTTGAGACTGCAACACAACTGGCGATGCTCAGTGAACTCGGTTGCGATCTGGTACAAGGCTATTATTTCAGTCAACCGCTGTCGCTAGCGGAGGCTAACAATCTCATTGCAAATCAAAAGTCAGCGCTTTTGCGGTCTGATACCTGAGTTACAAAGGTAAAATGCGCGATGCCCGCCACCATTGCCATTACCCGCCGCTTGGAATTCGATGCCGGTCATCGTCTGCCCAATCATAAAAGTCAGTGCCGTAATATCCACGGCCACCGCTACGCCCTTGAAATTACCCTGAGTTCGGACGTCATTCACGAAGAAGGTGCGGCTGACGACGGCATGGTGATGGATTTTGGCGACATCAAGCGAATCGCTAACGAAAAGCTCGTTGACCTCTGGGACCACGCGTTTCTTGTTTACCAGGGCGACAAAGTCATGGTCGATTTTTTGGCGGCGATCTCTGGTCACAAGACAGTGATTCTCGATGTGGTGCCGACCGCTGAAAATCTGGCTCAGGCAGCATTCACCGTCCTCAGGGAGGCTTACCACGATCGGTTCGGACATGTCCTGGCCCTGACTCGTGTGCGTTTGTACGAAACCCCCAACTGCTGGGCGGATGCAGTGGCCGAAACGTAGCACTGACCCAACTCGCCCAATGCACTCAAATAGACATTGTTGGTTGCTGCACTCAATAATAGTTTGGAAAATTTGCAGGAATACTTTTCACCTCACCGAATACTTCAAATCCCAAGGAGAAATTGATGCGTAAATTCATACTTGCCGTTTCGGCAATCACCATGACACTCATGACAAGCGTTGCTGCCGCACAGGCTAAACCGGAAGACGTTATCCGATACCGTCAGTCGGTGTACAAAGTGATGGGTTGGAATTTTGGCCCGATGGCGGCGATGATAAAAGGTGAAAAGCCCTACGACAAGGAGGCGTTTGCGCGTCACGCCATGATCGTCGGCCAAATGGCGCCGTTGGCGATGGAGGGCTTTGCCGCCGGTTCGGACAAGGGTGCCGAAACCAAAGCCAAACCCGAAATCTGGGCGAAATCAGCAGACTTCAAGGAAAAGATGGACAAGATGGTCGCGGAAACCGGCAAGCTCGCTACCGTTGCACGCTCCGGCAGTTTCGATGAGATCAAGAAGCAGTTCGGCGCAACGGGTGGGGCCTGCAAGGCCTGCCACGACGACTACAAGAGCAAATGATTTAAAACGAGCATGTTAAAAAAGCCGCGACTTTCGCGGCTTTTTCGTTATCAGAGCGGCAAGATTATTTGTTTAGTAGCAGATAGGTTGCGAGTGCAACGCAAGTGCCGATCACCCATGCAAGCCAGGCAGGACGCCGCTCTGCGGGCGGCGCTTCGGGTGCCAACATTTTCTTATCACCCGTGAGCATCGGTACGATCAGATTTTCTTCCTTGTAAAAATACGCGAAAGCGATTGCAGCAAGATGCAGGCCGATGAGTACCAAAATAAAACTCCCGTTCAACTTGTGATACCCGGTCAATTGATCACTCAAGGCTTTACTCACCATCACCGCATAGGGTCCTTCGAGCATCAGGTCGTCGTTTGAAAACAGGCCAAGTATGGCTTGCCCCATCAACGCCAAAAGCATGGCCACCACGCTGATTGCGCCCAGCGGATTGTGCCCGGCGTAGTGCGGCGCATTTCTGTCAGTCAAACTCTTTACATACGTGAGAATCACTTTTGGGCCGCACAGAAAATTCACGAAGCGTGCGTGAAAGCTGCCCGCGAAGCCCCAGATGATGCGGAACGCGACCAAGCCCAAAACCGAAAAACCCGCGCGCTTATGCCACTCCAGCCAATTTCCACCGAGCTTTCCGGTAACGAAAAGCGTGATGACGAGCAGCACCAGTAGCCAGTGAAACAAGCGAACCGGTAGATCCCATACCCGTACCGGAGAACGAGCTTGCATTTCGCGCATTTTGTGAACCTGCATTTGACTGTAAATGCGAACCTTACTTCACCATTTCGATCCGGATTAACTCGCCCGAGTTTTCGTCAGTGAGCAGGTAAATATTGCCATCCGGACCTTGCCGGACGTCGCGAATTCGACCCAGTTTCCCAGTGAACATGCGCTCTTCCGAGACGACTTTTTCTCCATTGAGCGTCAATCTCACCAGAGTTTGCCCGGCGAGCGCGCCGACGAAAAGATCGCCCTTCCATTTCGAAAAATTGTCGGCCGTGTAAAAGGCCATGCCGGATGGCGCTATCGAGGGCACCCAAACGTGGATTGGCGGCACAATGCCCTCCTTCGTCGTCCCCTCGCCAATTTTCGTACCACTACCGTAGTTTGCGCCATAGGTAATCACCGGCCAGCCGTAGTTGCCACCTGCGGTAAGGATGTTCACTTCATCGCCGCCTTGGGGCCCATGTTCATGTGCCCATACTCGGCCAGTTTCAGGATGCAGCGCCGCACCTTGCATATTGCGATTGCCCAACGTGAAAATCTCCGGGCGCGCACCAGGCGTTTTCACAAACGGGTTGTCGGCGGGAACACGACCATCGTCATGCAGTCGAATACTCTTGCCTGCATGGTCATTCAATTGCTGTGCGCGCTGCGCCGCCCCCTTGGCTGGGCTGTCACCACGGTCGCCAAGTGTGATGAACAAATAGCCATTGCGATCAAATACGATGCGTGACCCGAAATGCTGCCCTGCCCCAGATTTTGGCTGCATGCGAAACAGTACTTCGACATTGACCATCGAAGGTGCGTAACGTGTACCGCCCAGTTTCCCGCGCGCAAGTTCAGTGCCGTATTCGCCCGGTTTGCCGGCGTTGTAAGTCCAATAAATCCAACCGTTTTCGGCATATTTTGGGTGCAAGGCGACATCAAGCAAACCACCCTGCCCGTGTTCCGAGACTTGCGGCAGGCCCTCAATCGATTTTTCGACCAGCTTGCCACTTTCAAACATGCGCATCGTGCCGCGGCGTTCAGTCAGTAGGATGCGACCGTCGGGCAGGAAGGCCATTCCCCAAGGATGAGACAGTCCGGAAACAACGGACACTGCGCGAACGGTGTAGTGTTCCGTCTTGAAGACCCGCTCAGTAGACTGGCTCTGCGCCAACAATGGCAGGCTCAAGGCACAGCATGCTAATGCGAGTGGATATTTAGCCAACGCAGAAAATCGGGTTCTCATCGGGATGTCCTAGGTTAAACTGCCATGGGCGGAAAATGCAAAACCCCCAGCTTACACCGAGGGTTTTTTGAATTTCAAGCAGCCTGAAAAACGCGATTCTGGCGGAAGCGGTGAGATTCGAACTCACGGATGGCTCACACCATCGCTGGTTT
>JBDTPE010000133.1:0-6711 GCA_039932875.1 Betaproteobacteria bacterium
ACGCCACCGCCTCACTGACTAACCGGATCCATCGGCAAATGGAAAAATGCTTTGTCTGGGAGCAGTGCCAGATTCCGCTCTCGGCGAGCATCGGTGTCGTGGAGTACGCCGGCGGCGATGAAGGTACGGAAGCGCTATTGGCGCGGGCCGCCGACGCCGTAAACATCGCAGTCCTCAATCGCGGCCGCGAGCAATCCACAGCATTGCTCGGCACGGCGGCAGCCATCGGCTTGCGAACGCTAACGCGCCTGCGACTTGCCGTCGGCTCGTCCGCTTCTGCAATGCACTGACGCGCGCGGCAAGTTTGCCGCGGCGCCGAGCGAGGGTGAGTTCGACTTCGTCATTTCAAAGAGCGCCGGACGTGAGGAATGCATTGGGCTGGAAAAAACTGATCGCGCGCATCTACGAGCCCGCGCGCATCGAAGGCCGCGTGTGCTTTTTTCAGCTCA
Organism: Betaproteobacteria bacterium; assembly: GCA_039932875.1. Lineage (GTDB taxonomy): Bacteria > Pseudomonadota > Gammaproteobacteria > Burkholderiales > Usitatibacteraceae > UKL13-2. Next base: position 450 of record JBDTPE010000133.1, read on the forward strand.
GATCCGTTTCGCGTTCGCCGAGCTTGAATTCGAAACTGCTGTGGATCTGGTGCGTAAGGCGCAGGCAGTTTTGTATTTAGCGCGTCGCGATGGTTCGGACGGAATCAGATCTGCCTACAGCGAGAGTGCAAGATTCGCCTGCGAGAAACTGTCTATGCTGAACGAAGTACGCGGCACTTGAGAGCGCGGTGAGTTCTATTTGCAATATCATTCAGTTTTCAACCTGCCCAGCCAAGAGCTGCGTGGTTTCGAAGTATTACTGCGCTGGCAAAGTCGGCGCTTCGGCGATGTTTCGCCGGACGCTTTATTCCGTCGCTTGAAAAATACGGCGCGATTTTCGACGTTGGCGAATAGATACTGCATACAGCCTATCGCTAGGCATTGGTCGTTCGGCGGTGGGCGCCAGATACACACCTGACGCTTACCGGCATCAGCGAAAGCGCTTTGATTTCCGCTTTATCCCTGCCTGGCAACTAGCTACAAGGTCACGAGTATCTTGTTTCCTGGCTGAAGTACCGATTTGGCGCTGAACTTATTCCAGCGCAGAAGATCATCGAGTTCAACATCAAATTTGATCGCGATCGCGTGTAGCGTATCGCCGGATCGAACCGTATAAGTGATCGATTTTGGCTGTGCCGCGCGCGCTCGCGTGCTCACCCGAATCAACTCGGCTGACCCAACGCCTGATGCGCCTGCCTTGGACATGCTATTGAGTCGAAGGTCCTGCCCAATTTGGACCGTACTGTTTTTCAGAGAGTTGAACGCTTTTATTTGGTCAATCCCGAGTCCATAGCGCTTTGAAATTGAGAACAGAGTTTCGCCGCGCTGTACGCGATGTGTAGCCGGTAATGCCGGCGCTTCGACCACTGAAGCAGGCGCATTTGCAGTCATCGCCGGCAATGGCAGCCGCTCCAAATTTACAGATTCGTTTAAAACAGGGGACACGGCGGTGAGAGGATTTGCAATCGCATTTGAGGTATCGGTAACGGCGACTGTGGGCGTATCCGCCACTGCTTTCAACCCCAATTTTTGATCCAGCGTCGCACTCATGATCTTCACCTGAGCGGCGATCGGCACCATGATCGTGGCAGCCGACGTGAGTTTGCCTCTCTTTTCCTTCAGCGCGCCATTGGTAGCACGCAAATAGGAACCGGTCATGCCATAGCGCTTGGCGATGGCATCGATGGATTCGCCGCGCCTGGCGTTGACGGTCTGCCAAGACACCATCGGGCCGTTCAATGAACGATAAAGACCAAGGTTGGAGCGGAACGTTTCTACCTTCTCATAGGGAACGAGGAAGTATCCTGTGCCCGAACTCGCCACCGGTCGAATGAAGGCCGGGTTGAGCGTCGCGAATTCGTCTTCGGGCATCTCGGCCAGGCGTGCGGCGAGGCTGGTATCGATTTTCTCCGGCGCTGCGACTTTGGCAAAATAAGGCCGGTTCTCCACCGCCTCCAGCTCAATGCCATAGCTGCCGGGCGAGAGAATGATGTTTTTTACGGCGATCAGTTTGGGTACATAGCTGCGCGTTTCCGGCGGCAGATTAAGGCTCAAGTAATCCGTTGGCAGCCCCTTTTTTTCGTTCTTGGCAATTGCGCGGGCCACACATCCCTCGCCGCAGTTGTAAGCGGCAAAAGCGAGTTCCCAGGAATTGAACATGCCATAGAGCTTTTGAAGGTAATCCAGTGCGGCGTCGGTTGAGAGGAGCACATCGCGTCGATTGTCGGCCATCCAGTCTTGCTTGAGGCCAAAATGCTTGCCGGTAGAAGGAATGAACTGCCACATCCCGGACGCTTTGGCGCGCGAGAATGCCTGCGGGTTGAAGGCGCTCTCAACGATGGGCAACAGGGCAACTTCCATTGGCATGCCGCGCTTTTCCACTTCCTCGACGATGTGATGCAGGTACTTGGAACCGCGATCAACAAAGCGCTGAATGTAATCGGGGCGGGTGGCATACCACTGCTCCTGCTGCAGCACTAACGGCGAATTCAATTCACCCATAACGAAGCCGCGGCGCACGCGCTGCCACAGATCGGCGTCGTTGAATCTGCGTCCAGTTGGCTGGTTTTTAGCGTCCTGGACGTCGAGCTGTGCACTGACGTTAGCGTTTGTGGCGGGAACCGCGTAAACCGCAGTTTCGCCATAGGCAGAAAGCGTATTCGCGTCGCCAAATGCAGCCGTGTGCACCACCGTGAGCAGTAACACGGACACACCATACAAAATCGAGCAAGGCTTGAAGATCATTTTAAAATAGAGCGCACTAATGGATGGCTTGACTGGCCAACATTGCGGCGTAGACTTTTTGAAAAAAGTCAGGTTACAGACGGGAGACAGATACGTCAACCGCGGATGGCAGCCTCGCGGGCCTCAACGCATGGTCGAGCAGGTGATACGGGCAGTACGTAAAATTACGTTGGCCTGTTAGTCGCGAGGAAAATCGCTTCCGCTTTCGTAGCGGTGCGGCGTGGCAATAACGCGCTGATCGGTTCCGGCTAGACTTGTCGTTTCAGCATTGTTTACTTTTTGTCGATTGGGGCATCCAAGATATGAAAATCACTCAGCAATTTGGTGCTGTCGTTGGCGCAGTCGCATTGGCTTGTACGTTGGCAATCGCACAGTCTCCAGTGAACGATGCATCACACGCGGCGGTTCAGCTGCCCGCGACGATCCTTGCCGCTCCGGGGCCATTGCCAATCATCGACCGCACCAAGGAACTGAAGGGGGCGACGCTGATTACTGCGTTGCGCAAAGGTGGGTTCGTTCTTTATATGCGGCACACAGAGGCAGGGACACCCGCAGAAAAATGTGACCAGAATAGTCTAAGCGCTACTGGCCTGGAAAATGCCCGCAGCGTCGGTGCGGCAATTCGTGATTTGAGTATTCCCATCGGAGCCGTTCGCTCGTCCGTACCATGCCGGACAAACATTACCGCAGTTTCGCTCGGACTCGGTGTAGTCGAAGTCACTGAAGATCTCAATCCTACCGCACCCAGGCCTGACTTTGACCTCGGCGCGGCCAGGTCAGCACGCTTGAATGAAGCGCCACCGGCTGGCACCAACACGATATTGGTGTCGCATCTACATGGATCCCGTAATAAGGACGAATGGGTGCATCTGGAGTTGGGAGAAATCATTGTGTTTCGACCAGTTGTAGGCGCGCGCGCCGAGCCTGTAGCGCGTATTCGTGTCGCGAAGTGGCCGCGGTTATTGGTTGAAATGGCTGGCGCCGACAAGCGCTAGTTCAACGTTGAAACGAAGCCCGCATCTTTGGATTCATCCCCAATATTGATTTGGCTTTCCGCGTACAAATGACCCAAGGTGTCCGCAAACGCTGTTGATTCAGACTTTCGTTTCACTAGCCAAGGCACCAAACTCAACCTCGGTCATTCGAACCAGGTGCCACTCAGGCAAGATCGCTGCGCCCAGCGATTCGTAAAACGCAATCGAGGGCGTATTCCAGTCGAGGATCCGCCATTCAAAACGACCACAATTCCGTTCTCGCGCAAGTGCCGCCAGATATTTCAAAAGTGCCTTGCCGCCACCGTGGCCGCGTGCCGCTGGTACCACGAACAGGTCTTCAAGGTACAGACCTGACTTACATAGAAACGTGGAAAAAGTGGTGAAGAACAGCGCAAAGCCGATGGGCTCATCGCCTTCACGTGCAATGATGCATTCGCAGGAAGGTTTGGCACCAAAAAGTGCGGCATGGAGCATGGCTTCATTGCCTGTGACCATATGTTCAAGCTTTTCATAGATTGAAAGCTGGCGGATCAAGTCGAGAATCGTGGCGACGTCAGACTCGGTGGCTGGCAGAATGCGGAATTGTCTGGTCATGGTCAATTGGAAGTGTTTTTTTTCATTCGAGGGTCGCACGGAACAATATTGCGGGTTTTGGACAAGCGATCAAAATCACGGCTAAGTCACCGAGCGGCTATAGCCTCGACGGCTGGCCGATCCCTACGCTGGAACGAGTTGGCGACAATAGGGGTCACGCAGAATCCGCTAAAATGTTGAGATGGTTTACGAAAGTTTACATGACTGGTTCAAGTCGCCGCTGGGTGAATATGTGCTCGCCCGCGAACAGACATGGCTGGATGCGGTCGCGCCGGATATTTTTGGCTTTCACGCCATTCAGCTTGGTTTGCCCCAGTTCGATCTGCTGCGTGAGTCACGCATCGTTCATCGCGTGACCATCTCGCCGGAACCAGCGTTCAAGCAAAACCACGTGCAGGCCCAATTTCACGAGTTGCCGTTCGACGCGCAAAGCATTGATCTTTGTGTAATGCCGCATGTGCTGGATTTCAGTGAAAATCCGCATGAAGTCCTGCGGGAAATTGATCGCGTCCTGAGGCCTGAAGGTCGCGTACTTGTGCTCGGATTCAACCCTTGGAGCCTATTTGGCACGCGAAAACTTTGGAACGCAAATGGATTTCCATGGCAAGGGCAATTTGTCACACTGGTGCGCATCAAAGACTGGTTGCAACTGCTTAGTTTCGAGCCTGCGTCCGGTCGTCTGGCCTGTTACATCCCGCCATGTGCAACCGAAAAATGGCAGCGCCGTTTTGGTTTCATGGAGCCAACCGGTGATCGTTGGTGGGGCGTGGCGGGGGGAGTTTATATGCTCGAAGCAATCAAGCGTGTGCAAGGCATTCGGTTTATTTCACCTGCATGGAGTGATCAGAAATTGAAAGAACGAAAGTTTGCTGCTGCGGCCCGATTTGAACAGTCCCAAAAGCGGTTCCAGCACGCATTGCCTTTGCCCGATACAGTCCGCGAGGCGGCCAACGCCAGTCATTTGCGTGTGGTGAAATAAGCATGGTGGAAATTTATACTGACGGGGCCTGCAAAGGAAACCCCGGTGTAGGTGGTTGGGGGGCAATTCTGCGTTCTGGTGAACGCGAAAGGGAGATATTTGGCGGTGCGCTAGATACCACCAATAATCGTATGGAAATGACTGCAGTGATTGAAGCGCTACGCTCACTTTCGCGGCCATGTGATGCAATTGTCTTTACTGATTCCTCCTATGTCCAAAAAGGCATCAGCGAGTGGATACACGGCTGGAAGCGCAATGGATGGAGAACGTCTGACAAGAAGCCAGTGAAGAACGCCGATCTGTGGCAGACACTCGATCAACTTGCCGCCCAACACAACATCGAATGGCGCTGGGTGCGCGGCCATTCCGGACATCCGGAAAACGAGCGGGCCGACCAGTTAGCCAATCGTGGCGTTGAGGTAGTATTGGCGGGCGTAATGCAGGGCCGCAAATGAGCCGACAAGTCGTGTTGGATACGGAGACCACGGGCCTGGATCCAGCTTTGGGCCATCGCATTATTGAAATTGCCTGCGTCGAGATGGTGAATCGTCGACTGACGAACAATAATTTCTACAAGCGCATTCATCCGGAACGGGAGATTGATTCGGGCGCGACCGCAGTGCATGGCATTACGCTGGCAGACTTGGCGCATGAGCCCAAGTTCGCTGACATTGCCGAAGAGTTTCTTCGTTATGTGAATGGCGCAGAGCTGATCATTCATAACGCACCATTTGACGTCGGTTTCCTGAATGCGGAGCTACGGCGCATCAACGTGCCGCCCGTGACGAGTAATTGCACCATTGTCGACACACTGGCAATGGCAAGGGATCTCCATCCTGGCAAACGCAATAACCTCGATGCATTGTGCGACCGATATGACGTCGACAACAGTGCCCGCGCCGTGCATGGCGCGCTACTCGATGCGGAATTGCTATCGGATGTTTACATCGCGATGACGCGTGGGCAAGACAGCCTTGCGATTGGCCTGGAAATTGAGGCAGGGCCTGAAAAGATTGGTCAGGCCATGACACCCAGGCCGGCAGTGTTGAAGGTGATTCATGCCGAACAGGAAGAAACTAAACTGCATGCCGTTCTTCTAGCGGAGGTCAAGAAGGCAAGCGGTAGTAGCACAGTTTGGTTCGACGCGGCCACGTAAGCCTTCGGGCACACGCCAAAGTGGTCTGACGGTTCCACTACGATCCTTTACTTACATTCGTCGTATGGTACCCTAGTGGATTACCTGAGTTAATCGCTGTAAGTCATTGTTAATTATTTGTTAATTTCCGCCGACGAGCGTTAGATTCGCACAAATAATTTGTGAATCTTTGTGAAGGCGTGATCTAGGTCACACATTCGCTGGGTGGGGCAATTCATAATGGTGGTGCTAGAAATCGTGTTGGTGACCACTAACGCGTAGATGGCTTGGATACTGGATCGCAAAATGCAACCA
>JBDTPE010000134.1:0-6639 GCA_039932875.1 Betaproteobacteria bacterium
TGTGCGATCTGTGATGGCCTGGTGGCCACCAGCAGCTTGCCGCAGCGGCTAAACGGAATTGCTCGATCCTTGCAGTACTGATATAGCAAACGTTTACCATTAACGCAGTGCCGCGCTTTCAATGATCCGTTTGGGTAGTACAACCCGGCGTGAATGACTTCGCTGTTACGAGAACTCACGCCTGTACCGAATGCAGACTCGGATTCGAGCACCAATACTTCGCGTCCTGCAAGCGCAACCGCTCGGGCACATGCCAACCCAATAACACCTGCGCCGATAACGACTACGTCTACTTTTTCCAACCGGCTACCACTCGCTCAGCCCTTCGATGGCATAGAGTTTTTTCCAGCTCTCGCGGGCGCGTATCAGGTCAGCCAGTTCTTTGAGTGCGGGCCATTCTGTGGCTGGACGCGGCATGTTTCGTGACCAGCGCATCAGCATGGTCAGCAGCAAATCCGCGCCAGAAAATTGTTGTCCGAGTAGATACGGTCCATGCGTCGCAAGGTGTGCGTCGAGTCGATTCCAGACTTTCTCTATTATTTCTTGCACCGCTTTCCGGCTTTCCGCCGTGTGCTCTGTCCACCCGAGTTCCGCCGGATAAAACCATAACCGATACGGCGCAGCGAGCGAGTTACTCAAATAGACGATCCATTGCAGCCACGCTTCGCGCTCAGACGTGCCCATCGCTGGCGACAACTGTGATTCCGGGTGACGTTCGCAAAGCATCATCAACAGTGCCGCCGATTCGGTCATCACCCTGCCATCGATGACAAGCGTGGGCACGACGCCCTGAGGATTGAGTTTCAGGTATTCAGGGCTGCGCTGCTGGGCGCTCTCCAGATCGACCAATTCAAGTTTGTGCGGCGCGCCGATTTCGAGGAGCGCGAGGTGTACGACCATGCTGGCCGAGCCGGGAGAATAATATAGGGTGTACATGGGGGCCGTTATTTTTGGATTTGATTGCACGGGCGTTTGCAGCAGTTCAAGTTTATTCCCTCTGTCGAAGGAAAGGGGGCGAATGCCGAACGATAAATAGAGGCATCGTCCTTACGATTCGAGAGATATGAAGTCTCAGGATATTTCTTGTCGGTAATTTCCATCGGGCCAAGCACTGAAAGCGTTGTGGCGTGCGTCCACGCGCCACCGCACGACGTATTTGAAAAAGTGCACTACGAACGGCAACAATCAACCATACATCGGAAATTCTTCCGCAAACGCGGCAGGTGACCTATTGTGCACTGGCTCAGAAAATAGATTGAACCCGCGCGCGCCGTGGTGCGACCAAACATACGGGCGCTGTCACGCACTGAACGTGATGGCAACCATGAAAAGGGTACCGCCATGATAAGAAAATCGGGATTCGCACTTGCTGCAGCACTGTGGCTGCTTGCTAGTTGTGCGTTGCATGCGCAGGTGAGCTTTACGCATCTGGCTACTCAACCACCCGACAACATCACGTCTATTGTCACTGATCCAACAAGCGGTGACCTTTATGCAGCCTCCACGCTAACGGTGATTCGTTCCACCGATCAGGGCGTGACCTGGAAAAAGACATCGAATACTGGCGCGCTTAATGTAAATATGCTCTATGTGACGCCTGGCGGTCAGTTATATGCGGCTATCGACAAATCCACCAGCGTGCCGAACGTGGGCCTCGCGCAATACAACGAGGCGACCGATGTGTGGAGCCCGGTCGCCGGCGCGCCGCTGAATATTACGGCGCTGGTGGAGGACAACGCCGGCAATCTCGTCGCTGGGACCGGCACCACGGGCAACTACGGTGCGTCGAACCCGATCAATCTTGGCACAGGTCTGTACCAATACAACGTCGCCGGTGGTACATGGTCTACGCTTAATAGCGGATTACCTTTCGTACCCACCTATAGCGTCTTTCCATATATCAAATCCTTGACGAAAACGCCTGGCGGCCTCGTGCTCGCCGGCACCTATGGCAATGGCGTGCAGCAATTGAGTGGTGCGATTTGGGGCGCCTACGGCACGGGTCTTAACAATCAATTCGTCAATACGCTGGCGTTTACCGCGACTGGTGCCTTACTCGCAGGAACGGATGTCGGTGTGAGTACGGTGGCGAACGCCGCGAGCGCGTGGTCTACAGTCAGTACCGGGCTGCCAGCCAATAAGCCAGTTCGCACATTGACGATCAATGCGACCGGAACGCTCTTTGCAGGGTTGGGTTTTTACGTTTATCAGAACGGCAATCTGGCTGGCGATATTTATTCAAGCATGGACGATGGCGCCTCATGGCAAAACGCGTCGGCAGGATATGTCGGCGCTGTGGTGTATGCCCTGCATGCACATTCGTCGGGCAATTTGTTTTTGGGTTCGGCGGGCATATGGAAATCGGCCAACAACGGCGGACTGTGGAGCTATTCCATGTCTGGTGTGTCGCTCGCCAGCCAAACGGTAAAGATGATGAAGAATTCCGCCGGGCATATTTTCGTGCTGGCGCGCAATACATTGCTGGGCACAAGGCTGCCATATGCCGGGGTATTTCGTTCTACCGACAACGGCGTCAACTGGCAGCAACTGGTCAATGGAATCAAAGCGCACATGCTCACCGACCTGTTCATCGACAATCAGGACAACATCTGGGTGGCGGGCACGAGCGTCATACCGAACGCGCCCGGCACTGGCACATTGCTAGGCAATCCGGAGTTGTACAAATCGAGCAATAACGGCCTCACCTGGGTTCAAAACACGTCCATCAACGTAGCGTCGAAGTCTTATACCTTCATCCGTCAAGCGCCTTCGGGGAAAATATTTGTCGCCAGTGCGTTCGGCACATCGGGGTCAAATATTTCGTCCACTACAGATTTCAATACCTTCGACAACACGCTCAATCTGCCACCGATCAATGGCTATCACACCTTTGGCCTGGCAATGAATAGCGCGAACAATGTGTTTCTGGGTACAGAGACCAACGGCATCATGCGTTCCACCAGCGGCGGTAATCCCGGGACATTTGTCTCAATTACGACAGGTGACAGCAACCCGGGCACGATAACCGGGCCTATCGGCAACACCGTACCGATGATTGACCCTTATACCGGCACGATGCTCGCGGACGGTACACATGGCTCGCATACCGGCATCAATCTTTACGGCTCCGCACCAGCGGACAACGGCGGCAACATGTTTCCATTTTTGAACTTCCCAACGTACTTCGCCAGAATCGCCGATGTCGCGTTTGCCAATACCGGAAAGGTATATCTGAATGTGCAGTCCAGCCAATTCCCCCAACTGGGGTTTTATGAAACACAGATGCCGCTAAACACCAATTCGACGTTCACCAAAACCATCAACTTCGGTACGTTGTCGTACTACTTCGATACGCTTTATATCGATAAGTGTGGATATTTGTACGGCGTGGGTTCCAACGCCGGTCTCAACATTTCGAACGGGCACGTCAATACCGTGGCGCAAAGCGTTTTGTCTGCACCCGCCAACGGCTCGACTGGTGTCTCAGTAACCCCGACCTTCGGCTGGGCGCTCGACTGCATCGCCGATACCTATCGTATCCAGATTTCAACTGCGTCTGATTTTTCGGCGATCGTTCTCGATCAGGCTGCTATCGCCGCAAATGGCTATCCGGTTTTGCCTGGGACGCTTAGCGCAGGCAACACCTATTATTGGCGTGTCGCGGGAGCGAATAACCTTGGCAGTGGCGCGTGGTCGACTGCAGCATCGTTTACGACGAGTGCGATCCCATCCGGTTTGAGTCTCACCGGTGTTCAGTCGCGCAAGTCGCACGGCAGCTCGCCGTTGACTTTCGATCTGCCCATCGATACTAACGTGACGATCACCGGCGCGGTGACGGTCGAGCCTAGAGTCATCGGCAACGGACACATCATCGCGTTTCAGTTTAGTGGATCGGTCAACATTGCCGGTGCCGCAAGTATCACGCCTGTCGGAAGTGCATCCACGTCTGTCGCCGGCAGCGAAGTCCTGGTGACACTTACCAATGTTCCCGACAACCAACGGGTCACGATTTCACTCGGCAATATTAACGGAACACTACAGGTGCCGCCGGTGTCGCTGGGCTTTCGTGTGGGCGACGTGAATAATTCCCGCTCGGTAAACTCCAGCGACATCAGCGCTGTGAAGGCGCGTTCGGGACTCTTGACGGACGCCACGAATTTCAGGTTTGACGTCAATGCTTCGGGTGCAATCAACGCTTCCGATATTTCGGCGGTGAAGGCGCGTTCCGGATTGGTATTGCCCTAGCCGGGTAGTTACCCCTGCACTGGCGAGCATCTCAGGAAGATTTCGCCTGGAAAGCCGCGCCAATGCTAGACCTTGTTGCCTACTTGCTATCCAGTAGATACCTGCGCATGAATTCAATGGTCGCGTAGAACTGATAGTCGGAATTGGCTTTCTTGGCGAAACCGTGGCCCTCGTCGGCAGCCACCATGTACCACACCGGCGTACCGCCTTTTTTCAACGTCGCAACAATCTGCTCGGCTTCCGTATATGGCACGCGTGGATCGTTCTTGCCCTGCACCACAAACAACGGCTTCTTGATCTGAGCAGCGCGATTGAGCGGCGAAATGGTTTCGAGGAATTTGCGCATTTCCGGATCGCGTTCATCACCGTATTCGACGCGCCGCAGATCGCGGCGATAGCTCTCGGTATTTTCGAGGAAGGTCACGAAATTTGAAATACCGACCACATCGACTGAGGCGGCGATCCTGTCAGAGTAAAGCGTGGCGATCGCCAGCGACATGTAACCCCCATAACTGCCACCCGAGACCATGATGCGGGAGGCATCCATATCAGGCTGCGTCGCGATCCAGTTGAACAGCGCGCCGATGTCTTTGACGGAATCTTCGCGCAAACGACCATTGTCCATTTTAAGGAAGGACTTTCCGTAACCCGCTGAACCGCGCACATTTGGATAGATGACCGTGATACCCATTTCGCTGGTGAAGTAATTATTACGACCCATAAAGCCTGGACGAAACTGTGCTTCCGGCCCGCCGTGAATATTGATCAACACCGGCCGTTTTCCAGCAAACTTCGCGGCAGACGCGCGGTAGACGAAACCGGAAATCGTGCGGTCATCAAAACTCTTCCAGCGAACCAGACTGGGTTCAACGAATGTGGCAGGAGCCGCGCCCACGACTTCGGTGGTGGTCCAGCGAGTGAGTTTGTTGGTTTTCACATTGAACGAATAGACATCTGCCGGACCTGTAGCGGATGCGACCGTGATGGCCAGATTGGCGCTGTCGCGATGCCACTTCACAGTGCCCAGCGTGCCCAATGGAAGTGTCGGCGTGGAAAGCGATTTGCCATCCGATGCGCGCATAAGGTGGAGCTTGCCAGTGCCGTCTTCATTGCTGACAAACGCGATCAGCCTGCCGTCATGCGACAAATCAAAGGAATCGATGTCCCACGGAATGTCATTCGTCAGTGTCTTTTGCTTCTTCGTCTTTAGATCGATATAGGTCAGACGCTGAAATTCACTGCCACGATCGGTGACCGTGTAAAGGCCCTTGCCGTCGCGACTGAACTCGACACCGCCGTATGCAATCTGCTCACCACCTTCTTTTTCGGTGATGCGCTGTTTGGTACCGGTCGCGACATCCAACAGCCAGATGTAACTTTCATTCGCCGACAGCTCTTCCAGCAGCGCTATGCGCTTGTCGTCTGGGGACCATCTGAATTCACCCCATCCACCACCCGGTAATGAGGCGACGACGTGATCTTTTCCGGGGTTGGCGTTTGGGCTGCCAACGTGGACTTCGGATTGCACGGTGTCGTTGGACCCTTTGCGATTGACCGGCACGGTGGTGTACACCACGCGGTCACCGCGGCTGGACCAAGCGAGTGATTGTATGCGCTTGTCGTCTGGCGAGATCGCGGTAGCGGAGTGGCTGGTCGAAGCTTTTCCCGCCTTCTGTTTGTAAAGGCGAAATACTTCGTTACCACCGGTATCCTTGCCAAACAGGAAATATTCGCCCTTGGTTGGCTGATACGAGGCACTGCGCACCGGCTCGGGATAGTCGGTAAGCAATTCAAGTGCTGCGCCTGGGGCGGGCAACCGATAAATTTGCGTAGTGTTCTTGTAGCGCCGGCTAACCAGCATTTCCATGCGCGTCGGATGCCAGCCGGAGAAGCTAGTCGGCTTGAACTCGGTGTATTTGCCAACTTCCGCTGCGACACTTTGTGCAATGGCGGGAACATTGTCGAGGCCCAGCGCTGCCGGCGGCGTAATCATGGGCGCTTGCGCCAGAGCAAGACCGATGGGACTCAAACCCAGGGCCGCGAGGGTCAGCAATCGTGGTAGCGAATAAATCCGTAGTGTCATCGTGTTGATTCGGAAGTGGTGAGAAACGGGAATTTGACCAGACTATGGCGCGTTGCCGTGTATCGAAGTGTGACAGCGAGAGCGCTGCGTTGCGCTCGGGCACTGTCGGCGTAGACGCGATTGTGGTACCAAACGCCAGGCGTTACCGTTTTGAGACGAGCACCCGACTAGCGCTTAAACCACTTTACCCACGAGTCATGCAGTTGCTTCTTCGGCTGTCGATACTGCTCGCGTTTGCGCGCATAACTCGCCGCCGCCATGCGCATGCCGACGCGGTCAACATCGCTCAATGCGGTCACGTCGTCATCTTC
>JBDTPE010000135.1:0-6631 GCA_039932875.1 Betaproteobacteria bacterium
CCAACCGTTGGACTTTTCTTGCCCTCAACAGCGGTACAGAGCATTGCACCCATGATCGCAAACTGCAGCAGATGTTCCGGCGACGAGGCGGCGTTGGCGCCAAGGTCCAGCGCGTAGACGACTCCGTGTCTTGTTGGCAGTGCGGCACAAATGGCGGGGCGGTCGATACCAGGTAGCGTCTTGAGGACGAATTTCGCCGTGCCCATCAGTGCGCCGGTGTTGCCCGCTGATACGCAGGCATGCGCTTCGCCCGACTTGACCAGGTCGATTGCTACGCGCATGGAGGAGTTTTTCTTGTTGCGGATGGCGGAACGAATGTCCTCATTCATGCCGACGACTTCTGCGGCATCCACGATGCGCAGCCGAGACTCACCGCTTGAAGTCGTTGTTCCGCCTATTGCATTTTTCAAGGCCGTTTCGAGCTCATCCCGTCGGCCAACGACAATTGCTCGCCTATCAGCAGAGCTGGCGAGAAATTTGAGTGCGGCCGGAATGGTGACTGATGGGCCGTGGTCGCCGCCCATCGCGTCGATAGCGATTGTTGTCTGCATTTTGTAGGGTCTATCGCCTCCTGCGATTCACCCGTGCAGTTTACTTTTGATTTTGTGAGGTGGCGCGAAGCTGACTGCAAAAAAATGAGCGCAATCGAAAATCGCTCGCACTGCACAACCCTCACCGGCAATGTCGCGAGTGACAGTGTGCAGAGGCCCGATATTCAAACTACGCAAATATTTTCGCGACAGATTACTCGTCAGCTTTGGTCTTGATGACCTTGCGGCCACGGTAGTAGCCGGTCGGGCTAATGTGGTGCCGCAAATGTGTTTCGCCCGTGGTTGGCTCGACCGCCAATGCCGGGCTCGTCAAAAAATCATGCGCGCGATGCATTCCGCGCTTGGATGGTGACTTCTTGTTTTGTTGGACTGCCATGGTATTTCTCCTTATTCAAACTCTCTAAATTCAAACACTCTTCACTTTTTCTTCAACTCCACCAATTTGGCGAAGGGGGAAATTTTTTTACCTGCCTCGGCAGGCTGCTGAATAGCCTTAGCGCTCTTGACTGGTTTGCTGCTTATCGGCTGCGCGCGCTCGCCACGGCTGTCGTTTGTTTCTTTGCGGCTGACTGCGTGTGCCGGCAAGCTCAGAAGAATCTCCTCTTCCACTCGTTCAGCCACGTCCATGTTAACGCCGCACACAATGTAATCCTCACCTTCAGATTCCATTTCCAAAGGGGGCAAATCTGATTCATCTTTTACCAACACAAGCGAACTGGCAATGTCCAGCGGATGTCGAACTACCACCAACGTTACTGGATCGAATAGTAATAGCCAACCGTAAATTATACACTTAACTCGGCGGTCTTGCTTACCAGATAGGTCAACAACCGAATTTCCGAGCAATGAATAATTGATTTCGCCTTCGCTTCCGGCAAGGTATTCCGCCAACCCAAGCAATTCACACGGCAAAAAACTTCCTGCAATTGACTGTTTTTGCCTAGTAAAGCGGTCGACATTTATTGTCAGTGACATTTTTGAGCACATTTTTTGCCGACACACATGATATGATTTTGCTGCGAAAATGTCAAAAAGCCATTGATTTTGAAGAAAAAAATAGTTTTAGGCTCTACATCCTGTTATCGCGCGCAATTGCTGAACCGACTTGGACTGTCATTCATCAGTGCGAGCCCGGCGACCGATGAGACCGCACTCGTGGGTGAAGCGCCGGAAGCTACGGCATTGCGTCTTGCGATTGGCAAGGCAAAAAGTCTTCGGTCAATGTTTGAAAACGCATTGGTGATTGGTGCCGATCAGGTCGCCGATTTTGATGGGCTCGCTATTGGCAAACCGCTCACCAGAAGTGCTGCGATTGACCAGCTTCAGCGAATGGCCGGCAACACGCTGCAATTCCACAGTGGCATCGCGCTACTGAATACGCTTACGGGCCACATCCAGAGCCGAAACGTGACCACGACTGTCAGATACCGTCAATATTCGCGCCGCGAAATTGAGAACTATCTGGATCGAGAAGATGCACTGGATTGCGCAGGTAGTGCAAAGGCGGAAGGCTTAGGTATTTCGCTGATCGCGTCCATGCAAAGCGATGACCCCACGGCCATCATTGGTTTGCCATTGATTGCGCTCGTCGACATGCTGCAGGCAGAAGATATAGTGGTGCTTGAATGAAAACGGGCACGCTATACCTGATTCCGACCAATCTGTCGGCCCCGTTCACACCCAGTCAAATTCTCCCGGCACATGTTCTGGCTACCGCTATTCGGTTGGATCACTATGTCGCTGAAAACGCCAAGTCGGCGCGCGCATTCCTCAAAGGAATCGGCATTGATCGACCGTTGCAGGCAATATCGATTCGCGAACTAAATAACCAAACCCCGGATATTGCATTAGATGAAATGATCGCGCCGCTGTTGGCAGGAAACGATGTCGGACTGGTATCGGAAGCCGGCGCACCGGGTGTTGCAGATCCGGGTGCACTACTTGTCGCGCTAGCGCATACGAAACGCATACCAGTCGTTCCACTGGTTGGGCCATCGTCGATACTTTTGGCTTTAATGGCATCCGGGCTCAACGGCCAAGTGTTTGCATTTCATGGCTATCTGCCGCAAGAAAAATCTGCCCGAATAGCGGCGATTGCGACGTTGGAACGTGAATCACAGCAGCGCACAATGACACAGCTCTTTATCGAAACTCCGTATCGCAATCAAGCCATGTATGAGGACTTGCTTGCCACCCTTGCGCCGGGCACTCTACTTTGTATTGCACGCGATCTTACGGGAAGTAACGAAAGCGTATATACAAAACCAGTTCGCGAGTGGCAACAACATACGGCAGAAATCGGGAACCTTCCAACGCTATTTCTATTGCTGGCTCGGCCTCCGCTGCGCGTAAACCGCAAACCTGAACGGCGCTGATCAGTTCAACGTCACCGCAGGCGAATACTCAAACACTGACGAGACCGCCAGCAATGGGGCCAGATTTTCTGCCGACATGGGAACACTAAAGTAGAAACCCTGGCCAACACGGCAGCCCTTCGCCCTGAGCAATGTGAGCTGACCGGCGGTCTCGATACCCTCGGCGATGATGTCAAGATCGAGACTTTTCGCCATGCTGATAATAGCCACCACGATGGCCGTATCGTTGGGATCGATGGTGATATCGCGCACGAAGCTCTGATCAATTTTCAACTTGCTGATCGGCAACCTTTTCAAGTAGGAGAGGCTCGAATAACCGGTGCCAAAGTCGTCTACGGCCAGTTGTATACCCATACCGGCAATTTCGTTGAGCCGAACAATACTTCCTTCACCCTGCCGCATGACCTGACTCTCGGTAATTTCCAACTCAAGCAAGGAAGGATCGAGTTGCGTTTCCTCCAGTATCGCCGTCAGTAACTCCACAAAGCCCTTGTCGGTGAGTTGACGAGCCGACAAATTGACCGCCATGCGGCGCGGCGGCAGACCTGCATCCAACCATTTCTTTGCCTGCCAGCATGCTTCCCTGAGAACCCATTCCCCGATCTCACTGATCAATCCTGTTTCCTCAGCCAGCGGAATGAATTCACCCGGCATAATGGTGCCGCTTTCCATCGATACCCATCTCACCAGTGCTTCCAGCGCAACAATTTCGCCGGAGTTGAGATCAATTTGCGGCTGGTATACCAAAGAGAAATCGCCATTTTTCACCGCGGCGCGAAGATTTGATTCCATCGCTGCGCGGCGCTTGACCGCGATATTCATCTGTGGCGTAAAGAACTGGTAGGTGTTCTTGCCTTGCGCCTTGCCGTGGAACATGGCGGTATCGGCATTCTTTAAAAGCGTCGGCGCATCGTTGCCATCATCGGGATAGAGTGCGATACCGATTGAACCTGACATGTGCTGATCCGAGCCGCTGAGGGCAAATGCCGCGCGCAGTGCGTCCAGAATTTTTTGCGCGACTCGTGTTGCCCCGAGGTGTCCTTCCAACTGATCGAGCAGCACGATGAATTCGTCTCCGCCCTGCCGCGCGATGGTGTCGTGCACACGTACCGAATCGGTCAGCCGTCGGGCCACCTGCCGAAGCAGTTCGTCGCCAGTATCGTGACCCAGCGTGTCGTTGATATTTTTGAAATTGTCGATGTCGATGAACATCACCGCAAAACGCTTGTTGGATCGTTCCGCCCGCCCGATCGCCTGTGATATGCGGTCCTGCATCAGTGATCGATTTGGCAAGTCGGTCAATGCATCGTGATACGCCAGATGCTGCATGCGTTGCTGAATCGTCTTTCGATCAGATATGTCGCGCGTGTTCACGATGATGCCGCGTACCTCTGGAATATCGAGGCAGTTCTTCCCGATTGATTCCAGTGTGCACCAGATTCCCGTTTTACTAAGAACTCTGAACTCGATGGGGCGCGACATCTTGCCTTGCGCAATCAGTTCCTCGAACATGGCACGCATCGGCTTTACATCATCCCGATGAATTAAGTCGAACTGGCTACGGCCAATCATTTCGCTGGGATCGTGGCCGAGTAGATGCGTCACTGACGGGCTTTGATAGACGATGACACCTTGCGCATCGAGCACGGTCACGATGTCCATTGCACTTTCTGTCAGCGCCTTGAAGCGTCCTTCGGAGGCCTCCAGCGCCTGGGTAACATGCATGAAGTCCGTGAAGTCTGTAAGCACACCGATTACGCCAGCGGGTTCTCCGTTGGCATTGGTAAAGCGGCTGATATGTCGAATGATGTGACGATTGTTACCACGGCCGTCAGAGATAAAATCCTCTGCGGCAATGGTTTCACCACTGACTAGCAGTTTGGCATCTTCCAGAATTGCCAATTTCGCGTGCTCTGGAGAGAGCAGGTCTTCTGGTCCGCGGCCTATCCAATCCTCACGTCGTTTGGAAAAGAACGCCTCCCAGGCACGATTGAAACCGAGGTAAGTGCCGTTCACGCCCTTATAAAAAATCGGTGATGGAATCACTTCGAGCAATTCACGTGTGAAATGCAATTGCTCGTCTAGGGCACGTGTCGTTCGCATCGCGTCCGTAACGTCAGACGCCGTCACAAGAATTCCTACAACTTCGTTATCCGGCCCACGCAGTGGTGCTGCCGACAGACTGATCTCGCGAAGATCACCTTCGCTCGCTGTCCAGCTTATCGGAACATTGTGAACACTTTCTCCACTCAACACAGTTGCCTGGATATCTGAAGCCACTGCCTGTGAGTTAGCCCAGATCGGCGATGGCCTGCCCAAAACGACTGCCTCTTTGACACCAAAGATTCGTTCAGCCGCGGGGTTCCACAATGTTACGTTGCCATTCAGTGTCAGCGAGTAAATCGCCAACGGCGACGTCTTGACGATGGCGTTGAGCGATTCATTCAGTACCGTTAATTTGGCCTGCGACGCGTGATAGTTGGACACATCCTCTATTGACCCCAGCATGTAGGCTGGCTTTCCCTCAGCGTCAGGCACCACCACACCTGATCTTTGCGCCCAAATAATCGAGCCATCTTTTCGAATGTATCGTGTTTCGCGATTCACCGGCGCAACCGAATCGGGCGCCGCTGCATGCGGCATACCTGCGCTGAACGCTACATCGTCTGGATGGGCAATGTCGCTGAACCCCTTGCCCAGCAATTCCTCGGTGGAATAGCCCAGCAACTCGCAGAACCGCCTGTTCACCGCGATGAAGCGACCCTCCGAATCAATCTGCGTAAGCCCGGTACCGACAAGATCAAATGCTTCCCGAAATTTACGTTCGCTTGCAGATATTTCCAGGTCACGGCTGCGCACTGAACTCGCCAGTGCGCGAATCGTGAGGCTCAATTGCTCCAGTTCCAGAAATTCGCGCCTCACATTGACCGCTTCGGCCAGGTCATGAAAATCCTGCTGCTGTAACTCTTCCGTCAGCTGGCGCAGGGGTTCGCTAATCTGCCGCGCAAAAACCACGCCAAGAAATCCGGCGATGACGACCGCACCGAAACCCCACAGCAGTAATTCGCGGTGCAAGCTGTTGGCAATTTCCGGTGTGATGCCGCTATTGCTCAGTAATTTGAGAGTGATTATCCCCATCAGCAATGCGACAGCAAGCGTCATTGCGGCGAAGCCGGCAACGATACGCAACTTGAGACTGGTGCTACGCGCAGTTTTCGACATTGCAGGGCTCGCGGGCCGCGTTACCAGTGGCGAAATCGGATCGCTAGATGACGCGCCCGTGGGTTGCGGTTCGCGACCGGTCTGACTTGCAGAGAGTTCGTCGAGATTGCTATTTGGCGCCATGGATTCAGGTGTCTGTCGTTTAGCGCGTGGTGTCTCTGTTCCAGCGCCGCACCAAGCACTGTTCCGCGAGTACTTCGAAAGCAAGTTTTTCGAGCGCACCCCGCTCCCTGGTCGCGGTTTTTTCGCCTGCCTGTGCGGAGTAACCCTGATTCATGGCTCACGTTCGGATTTGTTCAAATCGACACCGTGGCCGTCGAGCACCACATCGTTTCCCAGTACGGTTATCGCCAAAGGGCGCAGCTTCGCTCCCTGACACGGGCCGCCGACGCACAAGCCGCTATCTGGCTCGAACAAGGCACCGTGGGTTGCGCACATCAAGTATAAGCCCGTTTCCTCGAACACTTCCCCTTCCTGCCAGTC
>JBDTPE010000136.1:0-6603 GCA_039932875.1 Betaproteobacteria bacterium
CTCGGCACCGATAATCGCGAACAGAAATGACTTTGGATTGCGGTTCAAAGTTGAAAAAAACACCCAGCCCCCGGGCTTGCAGAGTGTCATTGCAGCACGCACCGTCGATTGTGGGTCCGGAACGTGTTCAAGCATCTCCATGCAGGTCACACAGTCAAAACTATTGGGCTGTTGACTGGCAATTTCTTCGGCCGAAATCAGTCGATAAGTAACTGATTGACCACTTTCAAGCAAATGCAGCTGCGCGACTTTGAGTGGTCTTTCAGACAAGTCGATGCCAGTGACGTTGGCGCCAATGGCGGCCATGCTTTCAGCAAGTATGCCGCCGCCGCAGCCGATGTCGATGACGCTTTTGCCGCGGATGTCGGCGCGCTTTTCAATCCAGGCAAGCCGCAGCGGATTAATTTCATGCAGCGGCTTGAATTCACTTTGGGGATCCCACCAGCGAGCCGCGAGCGCACCGAATTTGGCAAGTTCGGCTTCGTCGACGTTGCTAATGGAGGGGTTAACGTTCATTGGCGTTTTTCGGTAAATCGTTGTTGCCAGATTGCCGCTTTCGTTTTCAGTTCATCAATGTCTTGCCGCATAAGGACACGATTGTCCAGTAACAGTTCCCCGCTCACCCACACATGGCTAACGCTTTCGCGCCCGGCAGCGTGAAAGATATGCGAAACCGGATCGTAGACAGGTTGCGTTTCAATGGACGACAAGTCGATGGCTGTCATGTCGGCAGCTTTTCCCTCGACCAGTGAGCCAATTTCGTCCTGCCATCCCAGAGCCTTCGCTGCGTTGAGCGTTGCCATTTCCAGTTTTTGGTGGGCAGGTAATGCCGCCGCATCACCAGTTGTGCCTTTTTGCAATAGTGATGCGAGTCGCGTTTCACCCAACATATCTAGCCGGTTGTTACTGGCTGCGCCGTCGGTACCGATGCCGACGTTAATGCCGGCTTTTAACATGGCGCTTACCGGCGCGATGCCGCTGGCAAGTTTCAAATTTGATGCCGGGCAATGGGCGACATGAACGCCGAGCCTTGCGTACAATTCGATTTCCAAAGCGTTCAAATGCACGCAGTGAACCGCAATCAAATTCGGCCCAAGTAACCCGAGTTTCTCCAATCGCGCGATCGGCCGAATACCATATTCCTTTTCGCCCTGGACAACCTCAGCGTTAGTCTCGTGAATATGCATCATTATCGGGTAGTCGGCCTCTGCCGCGATCGTGACAATGCGTGCAAATGTCTTGTCGCTCACGGTGTAGGGCGCGTGCGGCGCCAGCATCAATTTCAGACGCGGATTGTTGGCGAACATATCGCGAGGTGCGAGGCATTTTTCGATATAGGCCTCGGCATCAGTGGCATACGGTGTTGGGAACTCAAGAATCGCTCCGCCAAGTGCCGCACGCATTCCCGACTTCAACGCAGCTCGTGCGGCAACGTCATGATAAAAATACATGTCAGCGAAACAGGTGGTGCCAGAACGAATCATCTCTGCTGTTGCTAGCTCCGTTCCATCAAAAACGTATGACTCTGAGAGATGTTTGGCCTCTGCCGGCCAGATATGGTCGTTGAGCCAGACCATCAGTGGCGTGTCGTCTGCCAACCCACGCATCAACGTCATGGCAGCATGGGTGTGCAGATTGATCAGCCCTGGAATAAGGATGTGATTCGGAAGCACGGTTTCTGCGATACCGGTAAACCGACCGCGCGCTACGGACGTCGGAAGCAGTGCCAATATCCTGCCATGATCAACGACCAGAGAATGGTCCTCCAGGATCGTTCCCTTTGGCTCCACTGGGACAAGCCAGCGTGGCGAAATCATGTACGTAGTTGTCATTTAGTCCTGAATCAAAGGCGGTTAGCGCGCAAGTTGAGTTTTGCAAGTTGAGTGTACAAACAAAAAGCCCCGCGTAACGCGGGGCTTTTGTGAAGCCTAATGCTTCAAACTACTTGGAGACGCCTTTGAACTCGATGTCCACGCGACGATTCTTCGCACGACCTTCGGCAGTCTTGTTGGTGGCTACCGGCTGAGTTTCGCCCTTGCCCAGTATGGTGATCTTGGCCGCAGGAACACCCTTGGACACCATGTACTCTTTTACGGAAGTAGCACGGCGCTCAGAAAGTTTCTGATTGTATGCATCAGTACCGATTGAGTCAGTGTGACCAGTTGCAATAATCATTTGAACATCGATTTTTTGCATTTTAGCGACCGCATCATCGATTGACTGCTTACCGGCTGGCTTTAGCACGGACTTGTCGAAGTCAAACAGGGCTTCAGCTTGGATGGTGATTGCCTGTTTAACCGATGAAGGCGCAGCTGCAGCGGCTGGAGCAGTTGATGAAGCAGGCGCAGCGGGCGCCGCCGGCGCAGCGGGCGCAGCGGGTTTGGCTGGTTCCGCTTTCTTGGTGTCGCAGTCAGGATGGAGGATGCCGCTTGTTTGCACGCAAGCCCCTGAACCGTCGCGGACTGGAGTACCTGACGAATCTGTCAGGACAGGCTTTACGTCGGCGTACGCCGTGCACGCGGCGAGAGCCGCAACGGCTACGCAAACTCTTGCCATATTGGCGGCATTTACGATGAGGGAACTCTTCATTTGGTACTCCCGGGAGAATTAAAAATTTTTTGTCGTCGGTCGCGATGCAAAAATGCATTGCGATTTGAGGGGCGGCGCTTTACTGAAACTCGCCAAATCATACACGATTCGATTTACCCGACACAACCTCCACTTCGCGTTTTTGCAACAATGGGAGCCTTGTAGTTGCGCAATAGCAACAGCGGTCGGCAATTCTAACAAAAACACCATCCATGGTGGAAGCGGTAGGCGATCACACCAGATACGTGGTGGTTTCGCGTCTCAGCGTGGCGTTTAGCCGACCAATGTGTTAAATTATCTCGCCTGCCAACATTTTATTTCATTGATAATCAAGCACTTAGAACAGTAGTAACCACAGCAACCGAGAGAGCCGCAACGTGACTGAACCGCTAACACCGCAATTTGCAAAAGAGACTATCCCCGTCAGTATTGAAGCCGAGATGCGTCAGAGCTTCCTTGAGTATTCGCTAAGTGTCATCGTCGGTCGCGCGCTGCCGGATGTAAGGGATGGCTTGAAACCTGTACACCGCCGTGTCTTGTACGCAATGCACGAACTCTCAAACGATTACAACAAGCCATACAAGAAATCTGCCCGCATTGTTGGTGACGTGATCGGTAAGTATCATCCGCACGGCGATACCGCGGTCTACGACACCATCGTGCGGATGGCGCAAGATTTTTCGCTGCGCTATATGCTTGTCGACGGGCAGGGCAATTTCGGTTCAGTTGACGGCGATAACGCAGCGGCGATGCGCTACACCGAAATCCGCATGTCCAAGATTGCTCAGCAGTTGCTCGAAGATCTGGACAAAGAAACCGTTGATTTCGGTCCCAATTATGACGGTAGTGAACATGAGCCGCTGATCCTGCCGGCGCGATTCCCGAATTTGCTCGTCAATGGGTCGACAGGTATCGCCGTCGGCATGGCCACCAACATTCCGCCGCACAATCTGTCGGACATCATCGACGCTTGTCTGAAGGTGCTCGACAACCCATCGATTGATATCGAAGAGTTGATCGCGATCGTTAAGGCGCCGGATTTCCCAACGGCCGGAATCATCTATGGACTGGATGGCGTCCGCGAGGGATATCGTACTGGTCGTGGCCGCTGCATCATGCGAGCTAGAACGCATTTCGAGCCATTGGAAAAGGGAAGTCGTCAGGCGATCATCATCGATGAGCTTCCGTATCAGGTAAACAAGGCCAATTTGCTGATTAAGATTGGTGAATTGGTGCGCGATAAAAAGCTGGAAGGCATCTCTGACCTTCGCGATGAATCGGACAAATCCGGCATGCGCGCAGTCATCGAACTGAAACGCGGCGAAGTCCCCGAGATTGTGCTGAATAATCTCTACAAGATGACGCAGATGCAGGACACCTTCGGCATGAACATGGTTGCGCTGGTAGACAACAGGCCGCAGTTGCTGAATTTGAAACAGTTCATTAGTGCATTCTTGCGGCATCGCCGCGAAGTAATTACCCGGCGTACCGCTTTTGAATTGCGCAAGGCGCGCGAGCGCGGCCATGTGCTGGAAGGTTTGGCGGTTGCGCTCTCAAACGTCGACGAAATTATCGAGTTGATCAAGCGCTCGGAAACGCCAGCCATCGCGAAAGAAGGGCTGATTTCAAAAGTCTGGCGTTCCAAGCTGGTCGAAGAAATGCTGACCCGTGCCATGGCTGATCAATACCGTCCAGAAGGGCTTGCAAAAGAGTTCGGTCTCCAGAACAACGGTTATCGACTGTCAGAAGCGCAGGCGCAGGCAATCCTTGAACTGCGCTTACAGCGCTTGACAGGCCTGGAGCAGGACAAAATTGTCGCCGAGTACAAAGACGTCATGGAGAAAATCAGCGACCTGCTCGACATTCTCAGCAAGCCGGAACGTGTTTCCCTGATTATTTCCACCGAACTTGGCGAAGTGAAGCACCAGTTTGGCGACAAGCGTCGCTCCGAGATCGTCGCCAACGGCCAGGAAATGTCGATGGAGGACTTGATCGCGGCCGAAGAGGTCGTCGTGACCATGTCCCATACCGGTTACATCAAGTACCAACCGATCGGTGACTATCGGGCGCAAAAGCGTGGCGGTCGCGGCAAACAAGCAACCGCGATGAAGGAAGATGATTTCATCGATACGCTGTTCATCGCTAACACACACGATTACGTGCTCTGTTTCTCCAATAAGGGGCGCGTCTACTGGGTCAAGGTTTACGAGATTCCACAGGGATCGCGTGCGTCGCGCGGCAAGCCGATCGTCAATCTGTTGCAGATGCAGCCGAACGAAAAGATCAGCGCGGTATTGCCAGTAAAGAATTTTGATGACGACAAGTTTGTGTTTTTCGCCACCAGCGACGGCGTGGTCAAGAAAACGACGCTATCGGACTTCAGCAACCCGCGCAAAGCGGGAATCATTGCTATTTCACTCGACGATGGCGATAACCTCATTGGTGTGGCGCAGACCGATGGCAAGTGTGACGTGATGCTGTTTTCCGATGCAGGCAAGGCGGTACGCTTTGAGGAGAGCGATGTCCGCAGCACGGGTCGCGATACGCGTGGGGTACGCGGCATGAATCTGTCGAAGGGCGGTAAAGTAATCGCAATGCTCGTCGCCGAGGACGAAGAGCAGAGTGTGTTGACTGCGACAGAGCGCGGCTACGGAAAGCGTACCTCGATTGTCGAGTACACCCGACACGGGCGCGGCACGCAGGGCATGATCGCAATTCAGACCAGTTCACGCAACGGAAAAGTTGTTGCAGCAATATTGGTGCGTCCGGAAGACGAGATCATGATGATTACTACTGGTGGTGTATTGATCCGTACCAAGGTCAAACAGATTCGTGTGATGGGCCGCTCCACACAGGGTGTAACGCTGATCAATCTAGACGAGGGTTCCACGTTGTCAGGGTTGCAGAAGATTGTTGAGTCTGATGAGGATGAAGAATCGTGAAAGCGCTGCAATTGATTGTTGCATCACTGGTATTTGCCTCGGGGCCGGCGTTGGCGCAAGTTGAAATGAAGAACAGGGCCGAGGCCACCCCAGCCACAAAATAATGGCGCGCGTCTGCAACTTTTCTGCCGGCCCCGCCGCCATTCCCGAAGTAGTGCTCGCGCAAGCGAAGGAAGAACTGCTCGACTTCCGCGGTAGCGGTATGTCGGTAATGGAAATGAGCCATCGCGGCAAAATCTTCATGGAAGTCGCTGCAGAAGTTGAAAGGGACTTTCGGTCGCTGCTGGCGATACCGGCCAATTACAAAATCCTGTTCTTGCAGGGCGGGGGCAAAGGTGAATTTTCGCTCGTTCCGCTAAATTTATTGCGCGGTAAGTCAACCGCTGATTACGTCAACACAGGCCATTGGTCTGCCGGCGCGATCAAGGAAGCTGGCAAGTACTGCAAGGTGAATGAAATCGCATCGAGCGAGGACAAAAACTACACCTATGTGCCGAAGCTGACCGACTGGAAACCCAATAGTGACGCAGCGTATCGGCACATCTGTACCAACGAGACCATTCACGGCGTTGAGTATTTCTGGACACCCGAAGTCAATGATGCTGTGCCGCTGGTGGCCGATGCGTCCTCGCATATCATGTCGCGGCCGATGGATATTGACAAGTTCGGCTGCGTCTATGGCGGGGCGCAAAAAAATATAGGGCCTTCAGGGCTTACATTTGTCATCGTCCGCGAGGACTTGCTCGGCGGCGCGCATCCGTTTACGCCTTCCGTTTTCGATTACACGCAGCAAGCCGCCAATGACTGGATGCTCAACACGCCGCCCACGTTTGCAGTTTATCTGGCTGGTCTCACCTTTAAGTGGCTCAAAGCGCAGGGCGGGTTGTCGGCCATCGAAAAAGTGAACATCGAAAAGGCGAAAATGATCTATCACTGCATCGACAGTTCAAACGGTTTCTATCGCAACAACGTCGCAGTTGATGATCGCTCACGCATGAATGTGCCGTTCTTTCTTGCCAGTGAGGCACTCAATGCATCCTTCCTTGAGGGCAGTCAACGCGCAGGACTGGCA
>JBDTPE010000137.1:0-6577 GCA_039932875.1 Betaproteobacteria bacterium
GGCGCACTTGCCGTCCCCGCTGGCCAACGAGGCATCCGCGCCAAACATCAGTAGCAGCGCCGTCATCGGCGTATTGCCGGACTGCGCAGTCACATGAATCGGGCGCACTTGTTGCTGTTGCGGTGCGTTGGGATTGGCGCCGCGATAGAGCAACAGTTCAAGCGTGGCGATATCCTGTCGTGCCGCGGCGGCATGTATTGGCCCAACGCGAGTGGCATTGGTGGCCTGTGCGTTGACGTCCGCGTCGGCATCCATCAGCAGGCGTGCCGCCTCAGGTTGGCGAAAAAACACCGCAAGCCCAAGGGCGGTGAAGCCGTCGGGCGCACGTTCGTTAATATTCTGTCCGTCGGCCAACGCATCGTGCATGACAGGCAGTTCGCCAATGATCACAGCCTCAAAGAAATCCGGGATGCCACGGGCTGTTCTCAAGCGCTCAACCATCGCCTTGTTTTCGGCATAGGCGGCTAACGTCAGTGCTGAAATCCCGTTATCGTCTCGCTGCGAGAGCAGGGCGGGACTTGCCACAATCAGGTTGTCCACTGTAGTTGCGTCGTTCTGACGAATCGCGTCGAAGAGTTGTTTCAACATGGTGGCTCGCAGCTCAAGTCATGGTCAGTAGCGGTATGCTATCGCGTTCCAAGCCTCATTTGAACCCTGAAAGGGAATTGCCATGTTGCAGATTCGTCCCGGATGCGAGTGCTGTAACCGTGATCTTGCGCCCGACTCAACGGATGCGCTGATCTGCTCGTTCGAATGCACATTCTGCCGCGACTGCGTGGATAACGCACTGTTCGGCAAATGTCCGAACTGCGGCGGCGGATTTGTGGATCGGCCAATTCGGCCAGCGCACTTGCTGGATAAATATCCGCCTTCGCTGATACGGATATTCAAGCCTCAGGGTTGTGCAAAGGCGGCATGATCAAGTTCGCGGCAATTCTCTCCCGCCACCAAGCGCCTTGAACAAATCCGCCATCGCAAAGCGAAAAGTGCGTTCGGCGTCGATACGCGACTGCTCCGCTTCCAGCAAGCCGCGCTCGGCATCAATTACGTCGAGCTGGCTGGCAGCGCCATTTTCATAGCGCAGCTTTGCCAGATTCCAGGTTTTGGTGAGCGATCCGACGCGACGCGTTTGGATGTCGAACACCTCTCGTGCCGCCCACTGCGCTGCGATTGCATCCTGCACTTCACGGAAAGCATTGGCGATGGCGCCTTTGTACTGCGCTACCGCTTGCGCATAGCGCGCTTCCGCAGCATCGACCTGCTGGTTCAGCCGTCCGGCACCCCACAGGGGCTGGGTTAGATTGCCAGCGAAACTCCAAACCCGCGACGGTCCTGAAAACAGATTGCCCAGTGAGCTACTTTCGCCGCCGAATAGACCGGTGAGTGAAATCGACGGGAAGTAGGCGGCACGCGCCACACCGATACGGGCACTCGTCGCGACCAGCTTTTGCTCGGCTTCACGGAGGTCGGGACGGCTCAGCAGCAGTTCAGAAGGTAAACTTGCCGGCGCAATCAACGGCGTCGTTGGCTTGGAAGGAATCGAGCGCGCCATTGAACCTTCAATGACTGCTCGGGGAGAACGTCCTAGCAAAATCGCCAGTGCGCGTTCTTGCTTGCCTTGCTGGCTTTGCAGCGGCGGCATTTGCGCCAACCCGGCATCGAGCTCGGCGGATCGCTGTTGATAGTCATATTCGGAGATCACACCCGCGTCGAAACGTTTTTTCTGCATCGACAAGCCTTCCTGGCCGCGATGTATTCCTTCGTTGGCGATGGCAATGTGCGCATCGATTGCGAGCAGGTTGAAATAGCCTTGCACCGCCTGTGTCATCATGGATAAACGCAACGCGTCACGGTTGGCCTCAACCGATAGCAAGTCAGCGCGGGCAGCCTCGGTCGCGCGGCGGTATTTGCCCCAAAAATCGATTTCATACGAGACGTTCAGTGCGACCCGGTTGGTCGTCGCCTCCAGTGGCTGGCCCGGTGCAGACCGATTACTGGATGCGGAATTGCGATTGCGTTCGCGCGAGGCGCTTGCGTAGATGGTGGGCACCTGGTCAGAAATGGCGAGCCCTAATTGCGCCTGTGCTTCAATGATGCGTGCCGCTGCGACTGCCAGATCGAGGTTATTTGCCAGTGCTTCTTCCATGAGCCGATCGAGCACCGGATCCTTGAAGATGGACCACCATTTTCCGGTGATGGAGTCTGACGCTGACGTTGATACCGCCGTGGCGTTGGCGGGGTTAGCCGCATACTGTCCCGGCAGTTCCAGGGCAGGGCGTTGGTACTCCGGCCCGACGGCACAGCCCGCGATGGCTGTTGCCACAGCGACGACCAACGGTAGGCGGAGTGCGACGAATGCGTTCTTATTCAACTTTGCCTCCGTTGATAACCACGGCATGTCCCGGTGTATGTACATCTTTACGAATTGCTGCGGCACGCGAATGCTCGACTTCATCGTGGATTTCCTGGTTGCTACGCGGTTCTTTGAGCTTGCGCTCGGTGATGATCATGTAAAACAATGGGACGAAAAAGATCGCCAGAAACGTAGCCGCCATCATGCCGCCCATCACACCGGTGCCAACAGAATGGCGTGCACCGGCGCCGGCACCACTGGAAAATGCCAGCGGGGCTACGCCGAGAATGAAGGCCAGTGAGGTCATCAGAATCGGGCGGAAGCGTAAGCGTGCTGCTTCCAGCGCGGCGCCGGCGGCACTCATGCCTTCATGCGATTTCAACACGGCAAATTCGACGATCAGGATGGCGTTTTTTGCCGCCAAACCCAGCAGGGTGACGAGGCCGATTTGAAAGTAAACGTCGTTGGTCAGCGGTGCGCCACCGAAGAGTGTCTTGAGGTATCCACCGATCCAGACTGCAGCCAGCGCGCCGAAGGTACCGAAAGGCAGGGCAAGCAATACTGATAGTGGCAATGACCAGCGCTCGTACTGTGCGGCAAGGATCAGGAAAACCATAATCGCACCCAGACCCAACGCCAGGCCAGATGACCCGCTGGAGCGCTTTTCCTGGAACGATGCGCCGCTCCAGTCCAGACTCATATCGTTAGGCAAAGCAAGCTTGGCGATGCGTTCAACCTCTTCGATCGCCTGCCCTGAACTGGTACCCGGTGCACCGTTGCCGATCAGTTTTACAGCGGGCAAATTATTGAAGCGATCAAGATTGTCGGGACCGGCCGAGTATTCGATCTTTGCGAAGGCCGAAACCGGCACCATCGCACCCCGATCGCTTCTGACGAAGATGCGACCGATGTCGTCCGGACGCTTGCGATACATGCTGTCGGCTGACATTAATACCTGCCAGGTACGGCCGTACTTGTTGAAGTCGTTCACGTAGTAGGTGCCCAACGTTGCGGCCATCGTATTGAAGGCGCTGTCCAGTGGTACACCAAGGGCTTTGGCCTTGTCGCGGTCAACGTTGATGTTGAGTTGCGGTGAGGCCGCACGCCAAAGCGTTTGTACGCCAGCAAGCTTGGGACTCTGGCTTGCCGCGCCCATCATGGCATACATGCCCTGTGCCAGTTTGCCCGCGCCACCTTCGCCGCGATTCTGCAGATAGAACTCGAATCCGCCGGTATTGCCGAGGCCAAAGATTGCGGGTGGGCTGAAAGCCAATACCAGCGCTTCCTTGATGCCGCCGGTCTTCATGAAGAAGTCACCGACCATTTCCTGGCTGGTCACTTTGCGTTCGTCCCAGTGCTTTTGCGTCACGAACAGGGTGGCGGCGCTGTTCTTGTAGCCACCGCCGAGGAAATCAAAACCGGTGAATGCAATCACGTCCTGGTTGTTGGGGTTCGATTTGGCTGCGGCAATAACTTTCTTCACGACCTCGTCGGTGCGATCCAGCGACGCTCCATCCGGCAGGAAAACTGCGGCGATGTAAAAGCCCTGATCTTCGTCTGGCACCAACGAGCTGGGCGTAAATTTCGCCAGCCCGGCGGTGATTGCCACCATGCCTGCGAATAGCAACACACCGATGGTGCCGCGCTTGATTAACCAAAGCACGCCATTGGTATAGCGATTGGTGACGCGCGTGAACCAGTCATTGAACTTGGTGAAAAACTTGCCCGGTGGGCGATGACTTTTTTTCAGTACCAGCACGCAAAGCGCAGGTGTCATGGTTAGCGCAACGATACCCGACAGAACGACAGCTATGGATATCGTCACGGCGAACTGGCGATAAAGTTCGCCCGTCAATCCACCGAGGAAGGCAATCGGCACAAACACTGCACACAGGGTCAGCACGATAGCAACCACTGGCCCGGTGACCTCCTTCATCGCCTTGATCGCGGCTTCGCGTGCGTCGAGGTGCTGTTCGCGCATGATGCGCTCGATGTTTTCCAGCACCACGATGGCGTCATCGACAACGATACCGATTGCCAGCACCAGCCCAAATAAGGTCAGGGTGTTGATCGAATAACCGAGCATATGCAGGCCGGCGAATGTGCCGATCAGCGATACCGGCACGGCAGCAAACGGAATGAGTGTGGCACGCCAGTTCTGCAGGAACAAAAACACGACAACAAATACCAACGCCATCGCCTCTGCCAGAGTCTTCAGCACTTCTCTTATGGAGACTTCGACAAAGCGGGTGGTGTCGTACGGGACCGAATAGGTAAATCCCTCGGGAAATTTTGCGGATAGCGCCGTAAGATTGGCTTTTACATCTTTGGCGACGTCCAGCGCGTTGGCGCCAGGCTGCAGGAAGATACCCACCAATGTGGCTGGCTTGCCGTTGTAATAACCTTTGAAGTCGTAGTCCTTGGCGCCCAACTCAACACGTGCGACATCCTTCAGGCGCAGCTGGTTGCCGTCAGGATTGGAGCGCACGATGATGTTCTGAAACTCTTCCGCGCTGACGAGACGGCCCTTGGTGGTGACCGTATAGACCATTTCCTGATTGCCGCCATTGGGTGTCTGGCCGATTTTGCCAGCGGCGAACTGAGCGTTCTGCTCGTTCACCGCGCGGGCGACATCGTCGACCGTCACTTTGAGCTGCGTCATGCGATCAGGCTTGAGCCAAATACGCATGGCGTAGTCCTTGGCGCCAAAAATCTGCACGTTGGTGGTGCCGGGGATACGCTTTAACTGGTCCAGCACGTTCAGGGTGACGTAGTTGGACGTATAAAGATCGTTAAAGCGCTCGTCCGGTGAGTAGAACGCCAGCACTTGCAGGAACGCTGATGACCCTTTGACGACGGTCAAACCTTGACGGCGAACCTCCTGCGGCAACTTGGCTTCGACCTGCTTGACGCGGTTATTGACGTTGAGGGCGGCCTGATCAGGATTGGTACCGATTTCGAAGGTGATGGTGATCGTGGTGGTGCCGTTCGAGGTGGAGGTAGAGGCCATGTACATCATGCCTTCCACGCCTGTCAGTGCGTTTTCAATCGGTGCCGCGACGGTCTGCTCGATGACTTCAGCTGATGCGCCCGGATAAATGGCGACAACTTGAACGGTGGGCGGAGAAATCTCCGGGTACTGCGCGATGGGCAATATGCGCATCGCTGCCAACCCCGCGATGACGATAAAAATCGAGATCACGAAGGCAAAGATAGGTCGATCAATAAAGAAACGTGAAAACATGAGTGTCTGCCTCGCCGCTTAATGTTTTGCGGCGGGTGTTGCTGCACCGGGCGCTGCCTTGGCCTGCTCGGCGGCGGCCTTGGCTGCTTCTTCCGGCGTCATCGGGACGATGGGCTGGCCAGGTGCAAAGATGCGCGCCACGCCGTCGATGATGACTTTATCGCCGGCGTTGAGGCCCTCACGTATCACCCAGCCGTTTCGTGCGGCAGGGTCTTTCGCCTCAAGCATGACCCATTCGCCCGGCACCACGGGCCGTTGTTCCGCCGCCGGCTTGTCGTCCTTGCCCTTGCCGACAACGTAAACATATTTGCCCATCGGGCCGTCCAGAACGGCACGCTGCGGCAAGGTGATTGCGTTCGCACGTGTGGCGCCAGTCAGTACAACGCGGACGAACTGTCCTGGGCTAAGCGCGTTATCGGCATTGGCGAACTCGGCGCGCGCTGCGTATGCGCCAGTATTCGCGTCGGCCTTGTAGTCGCGGAAGTTCATTTTGCCGACGGGCTTTAACCACTGGCCATCCTGTGCTTTCAGTCGCACGGTGTAGCCGGTTTTGGGAAGCATCAGAGTCCCAGCGGCAATTTCCGCCTGCAAGTCATTTCGGTCACGTTCGGCAACCGAAAAATAGACGTGGATGGGATCCGTCTGCGCCATCGTTGCCAGCAGGCTATCGCCGGCTGCAGTTGCAAGTGCGCCTTCAACTTTCAGCGCGCGTCCGATCACACCGTTGATTGGCGCGGTTACATGGGTATAGCCGAGGTCAACCTTTGCGCTGGTGAACTGCGCCTGCGCCTGTTTCTGTTGCGCTTTGGCAACATCGAATGCCGATGCCGCGGTGTCCCATTCTTTCTGACTGATGGCTTTCGCCTCAATCAAAGGTTTCAGGCGGTTGAATTCGCGTTCTGCCTGTTTCAAGTTGGCGTCCGCAGTGCCGACGGCGGCTTCTGCCTGGGCAGCAGCAGCGGTATAGAGCGCGGAGTCAA
>JBDTPE010000138.1:0-6561 GCA_039932875.1 Betaproteobacteria bacterium
CTGCACAAGCGCGAACTTTGCGGTGCTGACGCCAGCGCCACGTTCAATCGCGATGAGTATGGATTGGATGCCGGCAAGTCTTTTGGCTTCAAGATGGAGGTGACGCTTCGCATCCAGGCGGAAGCCGTCGCCACGAAATAATCGTTGCACGGACAATCAGTAAGCGTCCATCCCAGGTTTCGTTCTATCAGCCAAGTATGTTTCAATAGGCAGTGAATCGAATGCGAATCAACTGGTTCTGCATAACGGCAGTACTCGTCATCGGCACTGCGCACGCCGCGCCGCGCGACGATGGCGCATGGCTCGAGGCCGCCCGCGCACGCTACAACATCCCCGGCCTTTCCATCGCCATCGTGCAACGCGACAAACCGGTCCAGTTTTATTCAGTAGGACTCTGCAATGTGAAGCGGGCTATTCCCTGCACGGAAAATCTTCGGTTTGCTATCGGCTCCGTCACCAAGCCAATCACCGGACTGCTTTCGGCAACGCTCGCCGCCGAACATGTTGTTGATCTTGATACGCCTGCCATTCGCTATTGGTCGGCGCTCAAGCTTCTCGATGATCGCGCCAGTCAAATAACGCTGCGCGATTTGCTGACCCAACAAAGCGGCCTCGGTGCGGTGGATTGGCCCTACTTTTGGGATGCGAGACTGACGCGACAGGATTTTCTGGATCGCCTTGAATTTGTGCCGTCAGCCAAGCCTTTCCGTGCTGGTTTCGCGTACTCCAACGCTAATTTTGTCATCGCAGGAAAGCTGCTGGAGACCGCAACCCAATCGACCTGGGAGTCATTGGTGAAGCAACGTTTGCTCTCGCCGCTGGGCATGTTTAACAGCGGCTTCTATGCACCCGACAGTCTCAAAGTTGGCGCCGTTGGTTATGGACCGATGGTGGCTGGTCGACCAGAGCCCTTTCCGTATGTCTCGCCTGCGGCAATTCGACCGGCGGGCGGGCTGGTAACTACGGCCAGTGATTTCTCGCGATTGCTCTCGATGCTGTTGAACGAAGGTAAATGGCGCGGCACCGAGATTGTTCCGCCGCTGGCCATCGAAACGTTTCTTTCCACCGGTAGTTCTGGCAAGCGCGGCGGTTACGGATTGGGCGTTGGATTTACACGACTTCGCGACCAGACTGTCTTTCATCATCTGGGTTCAATCGGCGGATATAGCGCGGCGCTACTGGTATTACCCGGCAAGTGGGGCGCGATCGTGCTGACCAACCGGACGGGTAGCGCATTTCCGGAGGGCTTGTCCTTCGCGCTGCTGGATCGGCATCTGGGCAACGCTGGCGATGACACGCTGTTGAAATTTGCTGGGCCGCCTACGCCATCACTCGAAGCGGAAGCACCCAAAGTCAGTGCGCTGCCCGCGAATGCGTTGACGGATTTCACTGGAACCTATCGCCACCTCGCGTGGGGTGACTTCACCGTCGAGGCGTCTACCTCGTTGTTGTGTATTCGCATGGGACAGTTCGTCGCCCCGCTCGATTACATGGGCGCCGAGTCGTTCAGCTTTCAGAGTGCCCCCGGCTGGGAACGATTGACGATCACGTTTCAGCGTGATGGTGATAGGCGCGTGAACGGTTTCGCCATGGACGACGGCACCAATCCTGCGGCGCAGATATTCACCAAGCTCAAGTTGAAGTGACACGCCTAATTGGCGCGCTCCTTGAAGCGCTTGAGTTGTTCGGCCGGACTGATGGCTAGCCAGAATTTGGCGACGATGGCGCCGCCGTCCGCGAGTTGCTCTTCAAATTCATTGATCTCATGGTAGGCCCGCAGCCAGTCGCTTTCGGCACAGAATTTTTCAACGCGTTCCACCAGTACCCGGCCATACCAGGAGCGATCAAAACTGACCGCATGGCCGTGCGGCGGCACATGACGCCAGAAGCGCCAGAGGTAAGGCTGCGCGCGTTCCTCATCGCTCGGTGCAGCAATTGGCACAGCGTGATAAAACCGCGCGTCCATCGCCCGGGTGATACGCCGAATAGTGCTGCCCTTTCCGGCCGCATCCATTCCCTCAAAGACCATGATGATCGAGCGCTCGCGCATTTTCTTGTGACGGGTAAGCAGGCTCAGTTCGCCTTGCAGCTTCTCAAGTTGTTTCTGATAGCTGTCACGTTCAAGTTTGCGCGAATAGTCCACCGTATTGAGCACGTCGCGTTTGTCTATGCTCGCCTGTGGTTGGAGCTCTGGGGCGGCGGGTTTGCGGGCCGGTCCCTTTAGTCGTTGCTCCAGTGCGTTTAGCAACAAGCGACCGGCGGTAATCGAGCGGTACTCGTGATTGCTGCCTTCAATGACGTGCCAAGGTGCTTCGCTAGTTGAGGTTTCTCGCAATGCCAGTTCGCAGACGCTGACAAATTCGTCGTAGTGCTTGAAGTGTTTCCAGTCTTCCTTTGATACACGCCACGCGGTCTTCTTGCTCTCGGAAAGCTATTTCTGACGTTGATTTTGGGCACTCTTGGAAAGATGAAACCAGAGCTTGATGATCAAGGCACCTTCCGAAACAAGCATGCGTTCGTGATCACGTATCCGCGCCAGTCGCTGCTGAAATTCCGCGCTTGCTTCGTTGTCCAAGACGCGCTGCAGGATCGGGTCGGTGTGCCACGAGCCAAACAGAATGCCCACGCGACCTTTGGGTGGAAGTGCAGTCCAGAAACGCCACATTTCCGGACGTGCTCTTTCTGCATCTGTCGATCCGCCAAATGCATGCGTATGGATATGCCGCGGATCCATCCACTCATTGAAGAGGTTAACCGTCTCACCCTTGCCTGCGCCATGCACGCCATTGACGAGAATGATCACCGGGAACGCACTTTTTTCAAGCAACTTATATTGCACATCGAGCAAGGCGCGCCGCAACTCCGGCTCTGCTTCGCGGAATTCTGATTTTTTCAACTTGTGGCCAATTTCGGCGGATTCAAACACGTGCACCTCCCTGACATGTGGAATATGAAAAAGGAACCCAGGCAAGAGTCTAGTTTCTGCACAATTCGATGCACGTTTCTTGATGTGTGTCAGGCAACTCGCGAATTGCCGACTTCTGAGTCGGAGTGGCAGCGGGCGTTGCACGGTGTAAAAGTTAGCACGGTGTCAAGTTAGCTTGGCCGCGCGCGTGCCGGGTTAGCTATAGTAAGGGCTGACACGATGAGGAGAATGTAATGCTTGTTGAACAAATCTGGACAGATAACGCGCTGCGCAATTTCAACTACCTGATCGCGTGTCCGGAAACCGGCGAAGCGCTGGCCATCGATCCGCTGGATCATCAAAAGACGCTGGCCACAGCAAAGAAAAAAGGCTGGCAAATCACGCAGATTCTCAACACCCACGAGCATCACGACCATACCGGCGGCAATGACGCCGTCGTCGCGGCAACCGGGGCAAAGGTCATCGCACATTACAAGGCTGGTGGGCGCATTGCGGGGATGGATCGTGGTGTACAGGCGGGCGACGTGATCAAGGTCGGCAAAACAGTCGAACTGGAATGCCTGGATACGCCCGGCCACACCATGTGCCACATCTGCCTGCGCTCACACACGGAGCGGCCCGCGCTATTCTCGGGCGACACCTTGTTCAATGCGGGCGCGGGCAATGTCCACAATGGCGGCGATGTCGGCGCCATGTACGCCACCTTTGCTAACCAGTTGGCCTTGTTGCCTGAGAACACACAGCTCTATCCCGGCCACGACTACATCGAGAATAATCTGAAATTCACGCTTGATCGGGAGCCGGGTAACGTCGCCGCGCAGGCGCTGCTGCCACGCCTAACCAATCACGACCCGGCCAGCTCCGTCGTCACGACAATTGCCGAGGAAAAAGCGCACAACACCTTCTTTCGGCTGACCCAGCCCGGTGTAATCGCCAGGCTGCGGGAGCGCTTTCCGGATCTGCCGGAGCAGCCCGACGCCAGGACAGTTTTTATGAAACTGCGCGAATTGCGCAATGCATGGTGAATGCGTAAAGCACACCACGGACAAACGGGAACAACAAGCACGCTTTGGCGCTGACCTCAAAATCGGATCAAACTAGCGGACATTCCAACTATTCCCCTCAGGAGAACACAATGAGTCACGCATCAATGTTGAAAGCCAGACGGCAGAATCAGAAGCACAAGCGGGAACTTGAAGTCGAAGTGAAACGTTTGAAACGCGAGGCCAAGCTGGCTGCGGCGGCGCCAGCCGAGAAGAAGGAGAAGGTCAAGAAGGAAAAGGTCAAGAAAGAGAAAGTCGAGACCGAAAAAGAAAAGCCGACGAAGGTCAAGAAGGTGAAGCTATCGAAGGAGGAAATGGGTCGGGCAGATTCGAAGAAAGGCAAGACAGCCGCAAAGTAATATTTGGCTGCTTTCCGCCCCGCAGGTGCAATGCACCTGCGGGGCGTTTGTATTTTGGGGCGTCGACGCGAACCCGTTTGCTCGTGGCGGCTCGGTCGAACATGCCGATGTCAGCAACCGCGCGTTACCGCGAATTGCGGGTGCTGAATGCGACAAAAATAGCAATATCGGTCGCAGGATCGCTAAAAACAGCTTGACAGACTATCTTAAGATATATATCGTACGATATATCTTAAAGTAATCAAGGAGCGCCACATGCATCAAAACAAGGAGCAGCATCACCTCGGACGCGCGCATCGCCACGGACATCGCCACGGACATGGCTTGCTGTCTTCACGCATACATGATTTTCTACACGCTATTGGCCGCCACGGTCACGGTGGATCTGGTCACGGCCGCAGCGGGCGACACAGTTTTGGCGGCGACGGCGACGGCATTCCGCGCGGGCGCATGGTCAGCAGTGACGATCTGCAACTGCTGTTGCTTGCCTTGTTGGCGGCAGAACCGCGTCACGGCTACGAGCTGATCAAAGCCTTGCAAACGCATTCCAATGGCTTTTACGCACCTAGCCCTGGCATGGTCTATCCGGCACTTACCTATCTGGAAGAGCTTGGCTATGTCACTGCCGAGCACGAGGGCAATCGCAAGCGTTACTTGGTAGCGGTGGCGGGGCTCGATTTCCTCGCTGAGCGGCGCGAGCGCGCAGATCAGATCCTGGAGCGGCTGAAAGAAATCGGCAGCAAGATGGATTCGGTACGGCGTGCATTTTCCGGTGAGGGTGGCATTGATGCGAATGAAAAAAATTCGAACGAAAAAGCCGACGATGAATCTGACAGCTTCGGCTGGCATCGCGATCTGGGCGCGGCGCGGCGTGCGCTCAAACACATGCTGGTGCAGATGATGGGTGCACCGGTAAAGCGTCAGCGCGAGGTCGCTGCCATACTCAAGCGCGCACTGACGGATATTGAAAAGCTGGGCGAAGTCGACGCCAAGTAAGGATTGAAATACGCGCTGCACCGTGCACCGCGCTACAGGAACTGACAAGAAGAAAGCACGATATGTATTTATTGGAACCACCCCGCGAGCGCAGTCTTTTGTGGCTGCTCGCATTGACGCAATTCACGCTCATCATGGATTTCATGGTGATGATGCCGCTGGGGCCGCAGATTATGACGGCGTTCGCCATCGGTCCCGCTGCGTTCGCCACGGCGGTGTCAGTGTATTCATGGTGCGCCGGTTTGTCTGGGCTGTTCGCAGCCACCTATATCGATCGATTCGACCGGCGCCGTTTGCTGCTGGTGATGTACGCGGCCTTCGTGCTGTCCAATCTGGCCTGCGCGCTGGCGCCCAATTATGCGTGGTTGCTCGGTGCGCGCGCCTTTGCCGGCATCTCGGGTGGCGTCATCGGCTCGCTCGTCATGACCATCATCGCCGATGTCATTCCCGCGCAGCGCCGTGGCGCCGCCACCGGCACTGTCATGACGGCGTTCTCCATTGCGGCAGTGGCCGGTGTGCCGGCGGGCGTATTGCTTGGCGCGCACTACGGCTGGTCGTCTGCGTTTTATCTGTTGGTAGCTCTCTCAGCGCTTGCATGGATTGCATGTCTTAAGTTGGTGCCGCCATTGCGCGAGCACTTGGCCACGGCGCCCGCGCCGATCTCGCAGACGCTGCCAGCACTGTGGAGTCTGGCGAGCCAACCCAGTCATCTCCGTGCCTTCCTGTTGACCTTCACCATGATGGTCTCGCACATGATGGTGATCCCGTTCATCTCGCCCACACTGGTGGCCAATCACGGCGTATCGCCGGGCCAGCTGGCATGGATCTATATGGCAGGTGGTGCGGCGACATTTTTCACCGCGCGCGTGATCGGCCGACTCGCTGATAGCTACGGCAAGCACAAAGTGTTTTGCATACTTGGTGCGGTATCAATCGCGCCGATCCTGTTTCTCACTTACATGCCGAATCTGCCTTACCTTGCCATCCTCGCGTTCTTCCCGTTCTTCATGGTGCTGATGTCGGGCCGTATGATCCCGATGCAGGCTCTGCTCACCACCGTGCCGGACCCTGCAAAGCGTGGGGCATTCATGAGTCTCAATAGCGCGATTCAATCCGTCGGAACCGGTTGTGGCGCGTGGCTGGGCGGCCTGATGCTCGCCAACACGGCCGATGGGCGCATTGTGGGCTACGGTACCAATGGCCTGATTGCCGTCGCGATTGTGATCTTCGGGTTGTT
>JBDTPE010000139.1:0-6491 GCA_039932875.1 Betaproteobacteria bacterium
TCTTATCTGGTTCCAACAAAAAAGCCGGGCATGCCCCGGCTTTTTTGTTGGTTGAGAATTCCAGCGCGTCGATCAAGCAGTCGGCAATTTGTACTCCTTGAAGTCCTCGCGCATTTTGGTTTTCAATAGTTTCCCGGTTGCGGTGTGTGGCAACTGGTCAACGAACACGACATCATCTGGCATCCACCATTTCGCGATCTTGCCATCGAAGAACTTAAGCAGCTCTTCGCGCGTGACCGCGGCATCCTTCTTTTTCACGATCACCAGTAATGGGCGTTCGTCCCACTTGGGATGCAATATGCCGATGACAGCGGCCTCCTGTACTGCTGGGTGCGCGACCGCGATATTCTCCAGGTCAATCGAGCTGATCCACTCACCGCCGGATTTGATCACGTCCTTTGAGCGGTCCGTGATTTGCATGTAGCCGTCAGGGTCAATCGTTGCGACATCGCCGGTCGGAAACCAGCCGTCGCGCAGTGCGGAATGTTCTTCTCTGAAATAGCGCTCCACGATCCACGGACCGCGCACCATGAGATCGCCAAAGGCTTTGCCGTCACGCGGCAATTCCTTGCCGTCCCCATCGACAATTTTCATCTCCACACCATAAACGGCGCGGCCTTGCTTGGTTTGCACCTTGAATTGCTCAGCCGAAGACAAGGAAAGATGTTTCGCCATCAGCCTGCAGACAGTACCGAGGGGCGACATTTCAGTCATCCCCCACGCGTGCACCACGCGGACGCCGTAGTCACGTTCGAATGATTCGATCATCGCTGGCGCGCAGGCCGACCCGCCGATAATGGTTTCTTTGAATGACGTGAATTTAAGATTGTTCGATTTCACGTATGACAACAGCCCCAGCCAAACGGTCGGCACGCCGGCGCTCACCGTGACCTTTTCTTGCTCGAACAGCCGATGCAGACTCGCGCCATCTAGGGCCGCACCCGGAAATACCATCTTGGCACCGGCGGCGGTGCACATATATGGCAGGCCCCAGGCGTTCACATGAAACATCGGTACGACCGGTAGCATGACATCGCGTGCCGAAATATTTAGCGCCTCCGCGGACATGCCGCCAAAAGTGTGCAGCAGTGTAGAGCGATGTGTGTAAAGCACACCTTTGGGATTGCCGGTGGTGCCGGATGTATAGCAAAGCGAGGAGGGTGTGAGTTCATCGAATTGCGGCCACTCGTATTGTTCACTTTCGGCAGCGATCATTTCTTCAAAACACATCAGATTGCGGATGTTGTGATTGGCCAACGCGGTTGTCATTGACTCGCGATTTGCCATCGCCACAAATCCCTTGATTCCCGGTACCTTTGCCGATAGCACTTCGACGAGTGGCGCAAACGTAAGGTCGAAAAATACGTATTTGTCCTCAGCATGCGTCGCGATGTAAACCAGCTGCTCGGGGAAGAGTCGCGGATTGATCGTGTGCATGACGGCACCCATTCCGGACACACCGTAATAGAGCTCAAAGTGCCGATAGCCATTCCACGCAAGCGTGCCAATGCGATCGCCTGTCACAACGCCCAGCCGCGTTAGCGCATTGGCCAGGCGCTTGGCGCGTTTGCACGCCTCACCATAGTTGGTTCGATGCAGCGTGAATGCGGCGCCCCCCTCAATGGTGCGCGAAATGATCTCCGTCTGGGCGTGATTTTGCGCCGCGTGCTCGATTAGAGATGAAATGAGCAACGGCCGTTGCATCATGCTCGACATGGCTTCCTCCGGTAATTTTTCTGCGCCTATTTTGGCATAGGCGTACCGGGGTATGGCGTAAGTCTGCACCCTCCCATTGAGGAAAATTGAAACCTACGGTGAAGCCTACTGCGATGCGACGGTCAGTAGATTGGCGCCGGTCCCGGAAAGTCCGCCCACTCGTCCAGTTTCGGCGGACGTTGAAACTCGACGCGATCGGCAAGGAAGTCCGCTACGGCTGCAATTACACTTTGATCGCGCAGTATCTTGCGATGTCCAAGGCCGTACGTCCGCTTGAAACGCGCATCTGGCCAGGATCTCGCAACAATCAGGCCGCTTTCGATGGGCACGTCGCGGTCGTTCTGGTCGTGAATGACCAGCGCATTTGCGGTCAGCGTAGCGACAGCGTCCGGCATCTCAAACTCCTGCCAGTCCACGCCGATTTTTTGCTCAAGTCGCCATTGCATCGCCGCACGAATGCGCTCTGGCAGCCCTAGCATCCGCGCGAAAAATCGTGAGTAGCGAATGAGTGAGGCCGGTGGTGCGATCTGCACGACGCGGATATTTTTCAAGTCACTCAATTCGCCGCGCAATGCGATGCCGATACCGGCGCAGCCGAGCGAGTGGCCGACAAATCCTGAGATAGAAACACCCTCAGCCTGCGCCGCGCGCACCACGGCGGTGACGCCCTTGGCAAAGTCAGTAATCGGCGCTTCACGGCCCTCGCTCATGCCATGGCTGACGTGATCAAACAACCAAACTTGAAAACCAGCATCTAGCAGCGGCTGCACAAATTCACGAAATTGCGCGCCGCGACCACCCCAGCCGTGGCTCATGATGATGGCCGGACGCCAGCGGTCGCCGAATTGCCATGCGGCGAGTTTGCCCAGGGTGGATGCAATTGAAACGCGGCGGCCATTCTGCAGATGGCGCAATTCGGGTGGGGTGTGCGCGTGATGCGGCGGCGTGATGAAGCGCTTCGCTGCGGTGCGCGCAACCCACGCCGGCGCGATGGCAGCCACGACTGTGGTGCTAGCGCGCAGCATCGGAAGAGTAATATTGTTACGAACGATCGTGCTATTTATGGCGCTGGAAATGACGCTGGGTAGTGCAACATTCATGAGAGTCTCCTGATGGGAAAGTCTATTTGGGGGTACGACGGGTAATGCTTTCGGGTTCCGTCCGAGCGAGATTGGATGCGGTCAGCCGGTCAAATGCCTTGCGCGCGCGCGCGTTGGCGGCGGGATCTTGAAATAAATTACGCGAGCGATAACAGCTCGAAATAATGCCGAAAAGCTCGAACGCAAACTGCTCTGCATCGGCGTCCTTCGCGAACTCGCCGGTGTCGATGGCGATCTGCACGCCGCGCATGATTTCGTGGTTGAGCCGTTGCATGTGCTGCATCACCGCATCGCGCATCGGTCCAGGCCGGTCGTCAAATTCAGTGTTCGCTGCAATCATGGGGCAGGCCTTCAAGCCACTGCGTTCAATCCATTGCAGCCAGTTGTCAAAGACCATCGCCAAGCGACGCAACCCGCGCGGTGCCTTCAATGCCGGAATAAACGCTACCTCGTTGTAACGGCGGACCGCTTCGTCGAGCGTAGCGATTTGCAACTCTTCTTTAGAGCCGAAGTGTGCGAACAAGCCACTTTTCGACAATCCGGTTTGCTCGGCAAGGACGCCGATCGTGAGTGCGTCAAAACCATGCACACCTGCGTGCTGCACAGCAGCTTCGAGGATCAAGGCACGGGTCTCTTCGCCTTTGGATGGTTTTAATGGCAGGGCTGACATGGGGTAGATAATAGTACGACCGTTCGTTTATTGTCAACACGATCTTTTGTTCGTGTTTGCTCGAGATTTTGCCATTTTGAGGTCCCGAAGCCAGAGTCAGCGTCTGGCCGAGGCCATTTGAAAATACGTGGTGACTGTCCCATATCGACCCAAACCCGACATTCAAGAGAGGATTCCAATTCGCTCCATTGCAGTCGTTCGTTGCCGTTTCCAGAATAGTAGACTTGGCCACTATGCCGCTGTACTAAGTTCTAGCTCTTCAAACGCGACCGGAATATTTCCCATCTCTCTTTTTAGCAAAGGCAACGCAGTAGTTTGCGCAGAAAGAAGTTCGCGAACATCTCTAGGCATCAACTTCTTAAAGCACTTTCGGAACTCCAACAAATTAATTTCAGGAATAAATGGCGCGTGGCGGGATGCGTTGGAAATGTCGGATGCCGCTGATGCAATTGGTTTACATCCAGCGTCCAATAGCACTGCGGGCTCCTTTGAGAAGTCGCCACTGTAATTGCCGGAGATAACGTGGCTCCATTCCCAGTTCACGCTCCACTCCAATTCACCGAACTCATTCGGTTGGCTGATTTCGCCTGATAGCATGCGCTGAGCGCCAGTCAGCCAGACAATCAACTGCGAGCGCCAAAGCGGGCAATCAATTTCGATTGCGGATCTGAGCCACGGCTCGATCTGATTGGGGCGCAGATATTTTAGGCAGAAGAAAAGCATTGCTGATACGGGAGGTGACGTCCTGTCGAAGTACCACCAAACTTCACTATACTTTCGACTCTCGTGGAAAAGCCCGCCTTCCCATTTCAACTTTCCATCATCCCAAATTTCCGGTGACATCACCACATGTCCAAGGGTAGCAAGCACATCAGAGCGAAACCCCCTGTAAGGGTAATCCTCAAGGCCATCAGGGTGTTGCGAGAAGGCTGCGCCCACAAGCCACTCCGCGACGTAAACAAGACTTGGTTGCTTGAGCGCCTTGGGAATTAAATTTGGCAACAAATAGTGAAACCAGTTACGCCACTCATCTAGCTGGCCAAAACATGGTGGTCCAGTGACGATCTCATCAAACATTTTGCCTACTACTTCGGGCTCAAGCTTTTCAAAGGGCACTCCAATTGCCCCGGTGTACATCTTTCTCTCACCCGACATGAACCAAGCCTCTCCCATAGGCGCAGATGGCCTTGGAAAGGCTTTCATCAATCTTTGGCGTGCCAGTTCGTCGGGACCGATGCCCGGAATCCAGATGAGGTCAGATGGCAGCGCTTTATGTTTTCGCACGTTTATGGAATTTCACGGCATCTAGAATGCATTTGAGCAACCACACTGGCAGTCGCATTTCGACCCAAAGCCGTCCTAGCCGAAGCTTGTTCAATTCGCCCCAAAGCAGCCCTGGCCACAGCCATTTGCAGCTTCATTCGTCATCCTTTCGACCACTACCAAAGCACTGCATTTTCGCTCTGCCGTATGATCGCCGTCGGCGTTCCCAGATGTTCGGCATTTACGTTGGACCCGGCGACTTCGCGCTGGCTAG
This sequence comes from Betaproteobacteria bacterium, assembly GCA_039932875.1. Lineage (GTDB taxonomy): Bacteria > Pseudomonadota > Gammaproteobacteria > Burkholderiales > Usitatibacteraceae > UKL13-2. Next base: position 5,024 of record JBDTPE010000139.1, read on the forward strand.
ATACTTACCATGCAGAATTGGAATCAAGAATAACAAAACGAAATGTAGGCAAGCGAGTAATAAGCAATCCAGCCAAATTGCCGGTGTAAGGACAGTTTTTTTCGTGAGAAGAATAGGTAACAGGCTGAAAATGATCAGCGTGACGAGCGAAACGCCAGACGCCCCTGTGCCACGCCGATTCCGGCGCAACTCTATGTAGCAACTAAAAATATCAAGGCATATTCCGCATATCACTAGTGCCACTACAACGTTGTCAATCATTTTTTGCATTCGTCCAAAAGTACGCAGTTGCTGTCGCGGAGTGATCCAAATGCGAACTCAACGAGAACGGCGCAAAGCGCTGCCCAAGCGAAACGCACCGACAAAACGCATCGGTTAGGTAACGACATGCGTCTTTAAGTAGAACCCAGCCAAATATTGCGCGGTCATCATTGCCGAAAGGACAAGAGCAAGTACAACACCCACCGATGCTTGTCGCCAAGGTCGCGAGCGGAATAGGTAGTAGGGCACACCCACGGGCGAGATGAACGCACAAAGTATTGGCGCGCCGGACGGCGGCACGATGCCGCGTTCGGAGGAGTCTGTTTTGCACCAAAGAAAAAGCAATACTATTATTGCCACCATGTGAATTAGACCAGCAAGTGACATTGGCTCCCCAGGTGGCAAATATCGTGGTTCAAACACACCCGCGACCAAAAATGAAGTCACTAACAACACAAGAATGAGCTTTGATTTGGTCATTTTCATCTTAAGTTCTCAATCTTGTTTGACCTCACCGATACTTGAGCCCGGAACTATCCGAACCACAAGGCGGCCATCCGAACTTACTACACCCGTGGGCCGCGCTTCAACCCATGAGTCAGCATGCGCGACCGCGGTCAGTGCGAAAAATAGAATAGTGGCGGCAGTTAGTTTCATCGGATATAACGAGAGTGTATGTGAATACTATTCACAGGCGAATCGTGCCCCAAGTTAGTTGAATGAGCTAGCAAAATGACAGCTCTGGAGAAATTTCTATGACTGCAACTGGCCGATCACTGCCTTAGAATTTTCTACATTGCCGTCGTTCAAATTCTCGCACAGTCAACGGGACGGTTCTACAGTAAAGGCTTGGACCAGGTTCCAGTCGACCACTACACCAGTGCAAATATTCCAGAATAGTCAGTGATTGCGGGCGCGACTGGTCGACGTCGCTAGAACCCCGTCCAGCGCCACGTTACAAGCATTTTCGTCTCGAAACGGCTGCCAAGTGGCGATCTACGCCAACATATGCAGGTTAGCTGGACCGCAGCAGCGGCGGATACAGCGTCTTCGCTTCGCCTTGCGCATAGATTTGCGCAGGTCGACCGCTCTCGCCGCGAGCCTGCTCCGTGGTCGCCAACACGAAACCCGGCGTCTTCGTTACCTTGCGATGAAAGTTTGCCGGGTCCAGGCGCGTGCCCCAGACGGCTTCGTACACTTTTCTGAG
>JBDTPE010000140.1:0-6447 GCA_039932875.1 Betaproteobacteria bacterium
GCCGCCGCCGTTTCACTACCGCTCGCGTTTGCTGCTTCTGCACAAACCTGGCCGACCAAGGCCATCAAATGGGTAAATCCGTTTCCTGCCGGGGGCGGCACCGACGTCTTCGCACGCCCAATGGCCGCCAAGGTAGGCACCTCACTTGGTCAGTCTGTTTACATCGAAAACCTCGGTGGTGCGGCCGGTACGCTAGGCGCCGGGGTGGCCGCAAAAGCAACGCCTGACGGCTACACATTTTTTGTCGGCGCCATTCACCACACCATCGCCGAATCGCTTTATTTCAAACGCGGCTACAAACTCGAAGAAGACTTTGTGCCCATTACCGTTTTTGCGTTCGTGCCCAATGTGCTTGTCGTGCATCCGAAACTGGGCATCAAAACAGTTGACGAGTTTGTGAAATATGCCAAAGCCAACCCGGGTAAATTGAATTTTGGTACAGCCGGTAGCGGCGCATCGCACCATATGGCCGCAGAGCTATTCAAGCGGCTGGCCGGCATTGACATGGTCCATGTGCCGTACAAGGGCGTGGGCCCGATGATGCAGGATCTGCTGGGCGGTCAGGTCGATTTGTGTTTCGATTCGCTCAGTTCGTCAGCGCCACAAATCAAAGCCGGGAAACTGATCCCCTTGGCCATCACCAGTGCGACCCGTTCACCCGCATTTCCCGATCTGCCGACAATGGCTGAAGTAGGTTACAAAGGTTTTGAAGTCACCACCTGGTACGCTCTTTGGGGCATCAAGGGCACACCACAACCAATCATCGACAAAATGTATGCCGAGACGGTGAAGGCATTGAACGACCCGGATATCAAGAGAATTTGGGAATCCCAGGGCGCAACGGTGGGCGGCTTGCCGCCAAAAGAATTTGCTGCGTTTATCCACTCGGAAATTGGCAAGTGGGGCAAAGTCGTCAAGGACGCGAACATCAAGATCGACAATTAGCAAAAAATTGAAAGTCTAATGCTGGCGCGGCTTTTCGTGACTTTGTGCTCCTAAAGCCGCGCCCCGCCTAGAGTTTAACAATTAGTCCTGTTTGAACAAATGATAATACTGCCGGGAAACCGGCAGTACTTCTTTGTGCCCTTTCAAATGCAGGATGAGTTTTTCGGGCGCCTCCCGCACGGCACGATCAATTGCATGCGCGTTGACGATCACGCCGCGATGTACCTGCCAGAAAACCTCGTCGTCGAGCCCCTCAATCAGTTCTTTCAATGGCGAACGCATCAGCGCTTCGTTTTCTTTCATGACGATGCGCGTGTACTTGGTGTCAGACTGAAAAAACAGCACGTCGTCCACATTAATCAAACGGGTTTGATTGCCTAGCGAAGCGCGCAGCCACTTCAGTTTGGTCGTCTTGTCAGCAGTGGGTTTGCTGCCCTGATTGAGCAATTGTTCGAGCAGGCCGGTCAGATCTGCAGGTTTCGAGGTCAGCCGCTTTTTTAACCGCGCCACAGCTGCACTGAGCCGCTCCATTTCGACCGGCTTTAGGAGATAGTCCACAGCGCCATTCTGGAAAGCCTGCACAGCATATTCGTCATATGCCGTGATAAATACGATATGGGCCGCATCACCGATCTCGGCCGCAACTTCCAGCCCGGTCTTGCCTGGCATGCGGATATCCAGGAACGCGACATCGGGGCGATGTGCGTTCCATTGTTTTAAGGCCTCGATCCCGTTCTTGGCGACGCAGGTAATCTCCAGCTCTGGCCATACCTCTTTCAATGCCGCCAGCAAACGGTCGCGCATCAGCGGTTCGTCTTCAGCAATCAATGCTGTAGTCATTTTTCACTCCCTTTCAAGTTCGCACGCGCCACAATTTCCGACTTTTCCATGTCCACCTGCACCGGCATGTCGATCACTGCAATAAATCCGTGCGGCTGGTTTTCAGATACGGTCAGTCGTGCCTGGCTTGCATAAAGCGCTCGCAATCGTTGGCGAATGTTATCCAGTCCAAAGCCGCCGCCGGCGGTCGAAGCGCTTTGCATAATCCCTAACCCTGTATCTGCGACAGTCAGCAACAGGCGCTCATTTTCAAGCCTCGCCATCACGCTGACTCTGCTGTCATCAGGGTTTGGTTCCACGCCATGTTTGATAGCGTTTTCGACTAGTGAAATCAACATTGCCGGTGGCACGATAATATCCCGTAGTGCATCGGGCAGATCCAGCGAAAATTCAAGGCGGTCAACCATGCGCGTCTTCATGATCTTGAGATAAGCGTCAATGGCCCTGAATTCGCGAGCCAGCGTGGTATTGTCCTCACGCAGACTGGCCAGTCCGGCGCGCAGGAAGGTGATGAGTTGCGCGGTAAGTTGCGCGGCCTCAGGCGCCTTGTTTTCAGCCAGTTGCTGCACCGACGCCAGTGTATTGAACAAAAAATGTGGTTCGACCTGTGCCTGCATCAGCTTCAGCCGAGCATCGGCCAATTGTCTGCCCATGCGCTCTTGTTGCGCCTGCCGAACTAGTTGTTCATTACGGCGTAGCAATTGCCCTCGCCGATACTGGACGATGCTGACCATCAATACAGCGTAAACCATACCGGCAATCAATCCGCCGACGAGAATCTTAGGCGCCACCAGCATAAACTGATCCTTCACGCTGGCGAGTGTGCTCATGTGCGCGAAGTTGGCGCCGAGGCCTCCAACGACGGCTCCAGCCAGAATAATTCCGACTAGTAGCAAAAGACTACGCGCGCCGATCTTAAATCTGGTCGGGCCAAACCACGCACTCGTGAACGCAACGATGATAGACAGCAGCATGACACCGCTCAACGCGAGTGTGGCTAACCAGCCGATATTGCCCAGTAGAGTTTTGCCGAGAATGGCCATCGCCAGCCAAAGACCGATGGCCATCGCAACGTAACCCAGCGGCTGTTTTCTGAGCGAGGCATCGAATGCAAGCACATCGGCACGCTCACCAGGTGCAAGTTTGGCGAGGCTGTTGGTTTCGAGGCGTGAATACCACGCCTTAAAGGATTTCAGAATTGTCATGGCATTCGTTGATTGTGGGCAGAATAGCCGCCTTTTTCACTTGCAACAACGTCTGCGCGATGAATGGCGACTCTGCAGGACGAGTTACGATACCGCAGGCGCGCCAAGGTACAAAGTGTGATTCACAGTGTGTAAACTTAGCCCGGTAAACAAATAAAACTAACTGGAGGAAATTGATCATGGCTGACATCTCGCTTAAGCGCACTCACGCTCTTGGCCTGAAGGGCGCGCATGAAGCCGCCAACAAAATGGCTGACAAACTCGGCGAAAGATTCGACCTCAAAGGCACTTGGAGCGGCAACACCCTCAACTTTTCGCGTCCCGGCGTTAACGGCGTACTCGCCATTTCGGAATCGGACATGAAACTCGAAGTCACGCTGGGATTCGTGATGAAAATGATGAAGGGGCCAATCGAGCTATCTGTGCATGAACAACTGGACAAAGTTCTCAAGGATGCCGCAACCAAGTCGGATGCGAAACCTGTAGCCAAATCAGCAGTCGCACCGTCTAAGTCGCATGTAGCAAAGAAAACGCCGGCCAAGCCTCCAGCCAAGAAAAAATAAGGCCCTGCCCGAGATCAAACGGGAAAGATCAGGCAACTAGTGGTGGCGTGGGCGAGAATTTTTCCCTGTGAATCGATAAGACGACCCTCCGAAACCCCCAGCCGACGACCCACATTAATCACTTCGCCAATCGCCTGTACTACGCCAGTTTTTTCAGTCATTGGCCGCAGAAATGTGACCTTGAATTCGATGGTCGTGTAGCCCACGCCGGCGTCTAACATCGTTTGTACTGCGCAGGCCATGCAGGAATCGAGCATGGTTGCGCCCAGCCCACCGTGAACTACGCCCAACGGGTTGTAATGCTTGAGGCCCGGCTCGGCCTCGAATACAGCACGGCCTTTTTCCGCGCTAATCAGCCGGAAATCCAGCAGCGCTGCCATGGGCGGGCCAGGGTATTTCCCGGCAATCATGCCCCGTAACAATTCAAGCCCAGATACCGTCTTCAACACATCCAACCCAATCACGCCGTAACTCATCGCTTCACCCTATGCTTTCGCATTCCACTGTTTTATCGCCGAAAACGGATCCGCCTCACCGCTCATGATCCGCTCAATCAACGCCTCTTCCCTCGCCGCAATTGTCGCTAAAAAATCGTCTGCACCCTTCATATGCCGGAACGCAGTGAAGCCAGCCTCAAGGAACTGTTGCATTTCTCCCAGTCCAGCCAACTTTGCCGGCCCGCGCAACATCTTGAGCGTGGAAAAAATCAGCGGCTTTCTTACCATCCGGTCCAGACCTTCCCCCACTGCCCGCATCAACACCACCTGACGCAAGCGGTCTTCATGCCGACCAACAATCCGGAATGCCTTCAGATAGCTAGTCTCGTTCAGTGTTTGCCTGCCCAGCGCCATCGTCAGCGCCTGGTCGAATTCCTCAGCAAGCACATCGAGCTCCAACGCCATCGTCACGGCCTCGAAGGCAAACTTTGGCAACAGCCGCTTCATCGTCGGATACATGCGCACCAGATCGCGATCGCGCTCGGTGGAATCCTTGATGCCGTATAGCTCATCCAGGAAAAACGCGGTGGCAGGCGCATAACGCTTGTCCGCGGCAAGGTCGGCATAGGTCCGCGCCAATCGCAGCTGTTGCCAGGTTTTGACTTCTTTCAGACGACGGTCAAAGCTGGCGTCTTTTCCATCGCGGCTGGCTAACGCGCCGCGCAGCTTTTGCAGTCGTTCCAAGCGCTCGAGCATGGTTTCGATGCTTTCTATATTGGTGCTGATGTTGCGTCGCAACAGATTAGAGCAGTCAATCTAATACTCTCACTGATAAGCAAAACTTCACTGGTATTCTAGCGATCAATTTCACCAATCTGATCGTGGCACCCATGGATCTCAGTCAACCCGGCATCAATGTCTCCGCTACGCTGCATGATTTGTTCAATCGCGCCCGTGCTGCTTACGCTGCCGCGCGCATGCCTGACGTGCACATGCGCCGCGACGCGCTCTCGCAGCTTGACCGTCTTCTCACCGAAAACGTGGAAGAGATCGCTGCGGCCATCAGTGCCGATTTCAGCAACCGCTCCGTTCACGAAACCAAGTTGCTGGAAATTTTTCCGTCGCGGACTGCGGTGAGCGATGCCAAGCGCCACGTGAAATCGTGGATGAAAACGCGGCGCTCGTGGGCTTCGTTCTGGTTTCTGCCCGCACGCACGGAATTGCGGCCACAGCCGCTCGGCGTGATCGGCATCATCGTGCCGTGGAATTATCCTGTATTCCTTGCAGTCACCCCGCTCGCTGGCGCTTTGGCGGCGGGCAACCGCGTGATGATCAAGATGAGCGAATTTACACCCAGGACCGGCGTGTTGTTCGCGCAATTGGTAGCCAAGTATTTTTCGCCGGATCAAGTCGCGGTCGTCAATGGTGGCGCCGATGTAGCACAAGAATTTTCAGCGCTGCCATTTGATCACTTGCTATTTACCGGATCGACCGAAGTCGGCAAACACGTCATGCGAGCTGCCGCGAACAATTTGACGCCAGTGACGCTAGAGCTGGGCGGCAAGTCCCCGGCCATCATCGGTCCGGAGTGCAAGATCGACGAAGCGGCCGAGAAGATTCTCTTCGGTAAATGCCTCAATGCCGGCCAGACCTGCATTGCGCCGGACTACGTACTGCTACCGCGCGCACAGGAACAGGCGTTCGCAACCGCCGCACAGCGCGTCGTCGCACGCCTGTATCCAACACTGGCGAAGAATCCCGATTACACAAGCATCGTCAGTGCGCGTCACGTTGAGCGGCTCAATGGTTACCTTCAAGATGCCGCTGCACGTGGGGCGATGGTGCTGCCGATTTCGCCTGCCAACGAATCGCTGGAGGGTACCCAGAAAATAGCCCCCACCCTGCTCGCCAACGTCAACGACGACATGCGGATCATGCACGAAGAAATCTTCGGGCCGATTCTTCCGCTGGTGCCGTATGACCATCTCGATCAAGCGATTGCCTACGTCAATGCGCGTCCGCGTCCACTGGCGCTGTACTACTTTGGCAATTTTGACGACCACATCCAGCGCGTGCTCAACGAAACTGTCGCTGGGGGCGTGACCGTCAACGATGCGCTCTTGCATGTATCGCAGGATCATCTGCCGTTTGGCGGCGTCGGTCCATCGGGAATGGGCTCGTATCACGGCAAATTCGGCTTCGACACCTTTTCCAAATTGAAGCCGATTTACCATCAGCCTGCGCTCAATGGTCTGCATTTGTTCAAGCCACCCTACGGCTCACGCTTCGAGTCGTTGATCAAGTTTTTGCTCAAGTAGCATGGCTGTCTCGCGCCGGACATTCCTCAAGATCGGGGCTGCAAGTGCGTGCGTGCTGATTGCGGCACGGATGCTGGATCGCGGGGTTTTTGCGACTGTTGACTCACGCGGTTCCCTGGACTTGAGAAAACTTTCCAAC
>JBDTPE010000141.1:0-6435 GCA_039932875.1 Betaproteobacteria bacterium
GAAGAGGTATCAATTGCGCCCAGCGGATTTGATCACTTTCTTTCGGAGCGATAAATACTTTGCATATGCGCGCCAATCGCGAGTTTCTGCTCAAGCATCCGGCACATCTGATCGCTTTTGGATTTGGTGCTGGTTTGATACCCAAGGCGCCAGGGACGTGGGGCACGCTGGTAGCGATACCATTTTATTTCTTGGCGTTACGGCTCGGCGGAACACCTATGGTGCTCGCCTGTGCGTTTGCGTTCTTCTTTATTGGTATCTGGGCATCTTCTGTCACCGGGCGCAACTTGGGTGTGGCCGATTACGGGGGAATCGTCGTTGATGAGATCGCGGCGTTTGTTCTCGTCCTTGCGTTCACGCCTGCCGGGCTGAATTGGCTTGTCGTCGCGTTCGTACTGTTTCGCATTTTCGACATCGTCAAACCGTGGCCGATCAGCTACTTCGACCGAACGCTTAAAGGCGGATTTGGCGTGATGTTCGATGACCTGCTCGCCGCACTAGGTACCATCGCGCTCTTGCTGATATTGCATAGCTTTGTATGGGAGTTCTCATTGTGAAGGCGATCAATATGAAGAATTGGCCTTACCCCACGCTCATTGCACATCGCGGCGGGGGAAAATTGGCCCCTGAAAACACACTCGCGGCGTTGGCAATGGGCCACAAACACTCGTACATCGCCGTTGAGTTTGACGCAAAGCTTTCGCAGGACAATGTGGCTGTGCTGATGCACGACGCCACACTCGACCGAACGACCAATGGCAGCGGTTTGGTCTGCGAGAAAGATATTTCGGCGCTGGAATCATTGGACGCGGGCGGTTGGTACAGCGAAACATTTCGCGGCGAGCGTATCCCACGGCTTACCAATGTTTCGCGATACCTGCATTCCATTGGAATGATGGCCAACGTCGAGATCAAAGCCTGTCCCGGTCGGGAAGCGGAAACCGGGCGGGTGGTTGCCGAGCTCTGTGATGAGCTGTGGCGCGACCGGTTGGTGAAGCCATTAATTTCATCGTTCAGCATGGAAGCTCTGCGCGCGGCACGCATTGCGGCGCCGACTTTACCCATGGGCCTGCTGGTGGACGCACCGGCAGAAAAGTATCTCGCTTTTATGGACGAGCTTGGTGCGGTCTCGCTCCACTGCCAGCACGAAGGGATCACCGTGGAGCTGGTGCGCTTTTTTCATCGCCATCACTATCGAGTGATGACCTATACCGTCAATGAGCCTTCGCGCGTACGTACATTGCTGGAAATGGATGTCGACGGAATCTTCACCGACAATCTGGAGGTGATGGCGCAACTTTTTCCCGAACAACTAACAGACGCCGGAAAGCGCATCTGCAATCCCGATGATGCTGGCTTCGAATGGCCGCTGGATGTCCCGCCCATTGGATAGCGCCTCTGAGAAATTTGAACTATTCGCTGTGCCTTGAGGCCGTACATGAATGGGCATACTTAATATCAATTGTCATGATTAACTCATAAGCGTTTGATATCTAGCCAAATTCATGTTAAACGTGTAGTGTCACCTCTGTGTAATTTGCCGTCGATAGCATGATCGGCAGTGTTTCCATGGACAAATAATGCCCAGAATCGCAGTCTTTAACCAAAAAGGCGGTGTTGGCAAGACCACCACTGTGCTCAATCTTGCCGCTGCGATGGCGCGTGCAGGCGAAGCGCCTTTGGCGATTGATCTGGATCCTCAAGCACATCTCTCGTCGTTGAGCGGATGCGCCCCAGTAACTGGTGATGCCAGCATGTACGCGTTTTTTCGTGAGAGTAAGCTGCTCAGCGAACTGGTGCTTCAGACAAATCGCAACTGGAGTCTGCTACCGGCGCACCTTGAGTTGGCCAAAGTAGATACGCAATTTGGCAAAGGGCCCAATATTCTTAATCGCCTGAAGCTTGCCTTGATCCGCGAGAATCTCAACGGCGTGCGCCCGGTGATCATGGACTGCTGCCCTATGCTCGGTGTGTTATCACTCTCAGCCATTTTTGCGGCTGATAAGGTTCTAGTACCCGTTTCCGCCGATTACCTCGCCGTCAAGGGTGCGCTTCAAGTCGAAAAAGCGCTCAATGCGCTGGGGCCGGTAATGAAAAAACGTATCGAGCGTCGATATGTGATCACCCGCTTCGATGCGCGTCGCAAGATGTCGTGGGATATCTTCACGACGTTTAGTAAACGCTTTGGCAGTGAACTATGCGAAACCCGGATCGCAGAAAGTGTATCGCTGGCCGAGAGTCCATTTGCAGAAACAGACGTATTTGAACATGCGCCGGGCAGTCGTGGCGCTCAGGATTACCAGTCGCTCTACGAAGAACTCAAGGCAACCGATTTTCTGGCACTCGCGGCCTGACTGTCTGCGTTGCCGGGGAACCGGTCACTCCTTGCCGACGATCAGGCCGATGGCCCCTTCAACATCGGTGCCATCTCCACGGAATGTATCTTCTACAACTTTGCACTCTTGAATCGTGCAATGGTTGTACATCTGTCGAAGTTTCAATTCAGCCTGAGCTTGGTCAACGCCCTGAATGATCAAATTGTCGACAGTCATGCCGGAACGCGTCTGGATGCGAAAGCCGAATTTTTGCATCAGGGGAGTGTAGCGCGATTCTCAATTTTCGTCAGCCCGCTGCAAGCCGAGAGTGTCGATCTTTTTATACGATTGATATTTTGTCCAGATTCACGATGACTTCATCTACAATTTAAAGCAAAAAATTGTATCGTTTCGACTGGATTCAACTCACTAAACGTGATGGCAATTGGGGCTAAAAAAAATGAACTTGCGTGATTTACGGTATCTGGTGGCGTTGGCAGACCACAAGCACTTTGGGCGCGCTGCCGAAGCAAGCTTCGTTTCCCAGCCTACGTTGTCCACGCAAATCAAGAAGCTTGAAGAGGAGCTTGGCATGGCGCTCATTGAGCGCAATCCGCGAAATGTTTTATTGACGGAAGTTGGTGAGGCGGTATTAAGGCGTGCCAAAATTATTCTACGCGAAGCCGATGAAATCAAAGCGATTGCGCGCCGCGCAAAGGACCCTGAGTCCGGGACCGTTCGCATCGGCATCTTTCCAACACTCGCACCATACCTACTTCCGCATGTCGTGCCGGAAATCGTCAAGCGATTTCCAAAACTCGAGCTGATTCTGGTGGAGGACAAAACCGATGTCATTCTCAAAAAACTCCACGACGGAGAACTTGACGCAGGGTTGTTGGCGCTACCGATCCACGATGACACGCTTCATGCCGAATTTCTATTTGAGGAAGCGTTCGTTCTGGCGTTGCCCAAACATCATCGCCTTGCGAAGGCAAAGCGCGTAAAGCTGGCAGATCTTTCGCTGGAAAGCCTGTTGCTGTTGGACGACGGACACTGTATGCGGGATCAGGCGCTGGAAGTCTGTGCGATGACGGGGGCGGCTGAAAAGCCGGGATTTCGTGCAACGAGCCTTGAGACATTGCGCCATATGGTCAGTGCCAATGTCGGTATTACACTAATGCCGGCACTCTCGGTCCATGCGCCGGCGCCAAAATCGCCCGGTATCTGTCTTGTTCCATTTGGTGAACCCGCTCCACACCGGCGCATCGCGATGGTGTGGCGGCGCACATCTGCATTGACGGCGTTCTTGCATCAACTAGTTCCGCTGCTAAATCGGTTCGACCCCAAATTGCTTAGGGCGCCAAAACAGTAGTCAGCCGGATGGCAGCCAGAGGAGCTGGAAATTAATATAACCAATTAGTATATAAAAGAGAAATAAAGTATTTATGTATATATAGGTTCGAACGCTACCATTCTCTCCTGTGAAAAGAGGATGCGACCAGCTTTCCGCTGTGCAGTGCGCGGGAGCAGCGGTGAAACGAACAAACTATGTACAAATACGATCAATACGACCAAGCCATTGTCGACGAGCGCGTCGCACAATTTCGCGACCAGACACGGCGCTTTCTGGCGGGTGAGCTGACCGAAGACGAGTTCCGGCCATTGCGCCTACAGAATGGCTTGTACATTCAGAAGCATGCGCCGATGCTGCGCGTTGCCATTCCGTACGGCCACTTATCCACGCGCCAATTGCGGGCACTTGCCGAAATCGCGCGCAAATATGATCGGGGCTACGCGCACTTCACGACTCGCCAGAATATTCAGTTCAACTGGCCCAAGCTCGAAGCAGTTCCAGATCTCCTCGCTGACTTAGCGCAAGTGGAAATGCACGCCATCCAGACTTCGGGCAATTGCATCCGCAACACGACATCCGATCAATTTGCCGGCATTGCGCATGACGAACTCATCGATCCTCGTCCCTATGCGGAATTGATTCGGCAGTGGTCCACGTTTCATCCCGAATTCGCCTATCTGCCACGCAAATTCAAAATTGCAGTGAACGGTGCCGTTGAAGACCGTGCCGGCACTATGTTTCACGATATCGGCGTGCATGCGGTGCGCGACGCAGCTGGTGAGGTGGGTTTCCGGATTCTGGTTGGCGGCGGACTGGGACGTACACCGATCCTCGGACACGTCGTTCGCGAATTCTTGCCGCGCCAACACCTGTTTAGCTATCTTGACGCGGTCTTGCGTGTATACAACCGCTTTGGCCGTCGCGACAATATGTACAAGGCGCGCATCAAGATACTCGTCAAAGAATTGGGACTTGCGCGATTTACCGCAGAAGTCGAAGCCGAATGGGTAAATTTAAAGGACGGTGCGTCAACGCTGACGCAGGTTGAAATTGATCGTGTGGCGACGTTTTTTGTCGATCCGGCATATGCGGATTTGCCGGCAATTAGTGCCGAATTTGAAAAGCATCAACTTGAGAACAAAGCTTTTGCCCGCTGGGTATCACGTAATGTATTCGGCCACAAACAAGCGGGATATGCCGCCGTCACGTTGTCGCTGAAAAAGACCGGTATCGCGCCAGGGGACGCCACCGACGCGCAGCTTGATGCGGTCGCCGATCTCGCTGACCGCGTCAGCTTTGGCGAAGTGCGGATTTCGCATGAACAAAACCTGATCCTGGCCGACGTAAAGAAATCCGATCTGTTTGCCGTATGGCAGAAGGCGAAGGAAATCGGTTTCGCCACGCCCAACATTGGCCTATTGACCGATATCATCGCCTGCCCCGGCGGTGATTTTTGCTCGCTCGCGAATGCCAAATCGATACCAGTGGCAGAGGCGATCCAACGGCGGTTCGACGACTTGGATTATCTGTTCGACATTGGCGACATCGCCATCAACATCTCTGGTTGTATGAATGCCTGCGGCCATCATCACGTTGGCCATATCGGCATCCTCGGTGTGGATAAACACGGCGCCGAGTTTTATCAGGTCACTATCGGTGGCTCGCAGGGATTGAATGCCTCATTGGGGAAGGTGATTGGCCCTTCATTCGCGCAGGACGAAATGGCCGATGTGGTGGAAAAACTTATCGCAACTTATGTCGAGCTGCGATTCGAGGATGAGCATTTCCTGGACACTGCAAAACGCGTCGGAATCGAGCCCTTCAAAGCACGTGTCTACGACAAGAGGGCTGGCCATGCTGCTACGGAGGCCGCAATTGTCTGAGGTCCGCTACATCATTCGCGACGGTGAAGTCGTTGCCGACGACTGGCAAGTGGTGCCCGCCATCGCAGAGGGTGCGGCTGCCCATCTGCCGGATGGCAAGTTGATCGTGCCGCTCAATGTGTGGCTGGCACAAACCGATGCATTGACTGAACGTAAACAGTCGATTGGCATTTGGCTGGACAGCAACCAGGATGCCGCCGATATCGCCCAGGTAGTAAATAGCTTTGCCGTGGTTGCCGTGAATTTTCCAAAGTTTGCGGACGGGCGTGGCTATTCAATTGCCACGTTGCTGCGCAGCCGCTATGGCTACAAGGGTGAGTTGCGCGCCATTGGCGACGTGCTGCGTGATCAATTGTTTTATATGCATCGTGTCGGCTTCAATGCCTTCTCGGTGCGTGCCGACAAGGACCTTCACGATGCGTTGAAGGCACTCAAGGATTTCTCGGTCACCTATCAAGGCTCGGTGGATCAGCCACTGCCGCTGTTCAAGCGCCGCCGAGTTCCGGAGTTGGTGTGATGGCGCCCATGCTCGCTAATCTGTCGCTCTTGGTCAAGGTTGCCAATCTGCGAAGCTTGCTGGCCCGTATTGAGCGCGAGTTCGCACCTGCCGCCTTCGCCAATAGCTTTGGTGCGGAAGACATGGTCCTCACCGATCTGATCGCGCGCGAATTTCCTGGCATTCAGATTTTCACCTTGGATACGTTACGTCTGCCGAAAGAGACGCTTTCGCTGATTGATGTCGCGCGCAGGAAATACGGCTTTCGACTTGCCACCTACACGCCAATCTATGAAGTGGTTGAGGATTTTGCGAAACGCAACGGCCTCTTTTCGATGTACGAGAGCGTGGAAAATCGCAAGTCCTGCTGCTACATCCGCAAGGTCG
>JBDTPE010000142.1:0-6364 GCA_039932875.1 Betaproteobacteria bacterium
CGGCGAATTCGTAATAGTTACCGTGCCATTCGGCGTAAGGCTGCCGTTTGGCCCAATGGAGCCAGGCGCCGCCGGCTTCAATGATGGGTTTGGAAAGCAAAACCCCGGCGATCGGGATGGCAAGCATGAAGGGGATCATCCCCAAGTAATGAAATACCGCCCACAGGATCGCGGCTGACAATGCCAGGCGGGTAACAAACATCAGAGCGATGCGCCAGTTTTCCATAAGGCGATTGATTTTCCTCGGGTTTTCTGGCTATAATAGCAGGCTGTTTCGACTTGGATTCAATGTTGGCTCCGAGCGAATCAAATCCGCACCCTTGCACCGTTAAGGTCTCTTTCTGGCAACTGTCAGGGAGTCTTGCGAGGGGAGGCTAACCTTAACTTTGGAGTTTTACATGTCAGTAACCATGCGCCAAATGCTGGAGGCGGGCGTCCACTTCGGACACCAGACCCGTTTCTGGAATCCCAAAATGGCACCATTCATTTTCGGTGCCCGCAACAAAATCCATATTATTAACCTTGAGAAGTCGCTCCCGATGTATCAGGATGCGCTCAAGTTTGTTCGCCAGTTGGCATCCAATAAAGGCACCATTCTGTTCGTTGGTACCAAGCGTCAAGCACGCGAAATCGTGCTCGAAGAAGCGCAGCGCGCTGGCATGCCCTACGTTGATTTCCGTTGGCTGGGCGGCATGCTCACCAACTACAAGACGGTCAAGGGCTCGATCAAGCGCCTGAAAGAGCTTGAAGCCATGGTTGAAGATGGCTCGCTCGAAAAGTTGTCGAAGAAGGAAGCATTGACGTATTCCCGTGAACTGGAAAAACTCCAGCGTTCGATGGGTGGCATCAAGGATATGGGCGGTGTGCCTGACGCGATTTTTGTTATTGATGTCGGCTATCACAAGATTGCCGTCACTGAAGCCAGAAAACTCGGCGTGCCAATCATCGGTGTGGTTGATACCAATAACTCGCTCGACGGCGTCGATTACGTGATTCCCGGTAACGACGACTCCACCCGTGCGATTCGCCTCTATGCTCGCGGTGTGGCCGATGCCATCCTCGAAGGCAAGAGTGCGGTGATTCAGGAAATGGTTGCCCCCGGCGGTGAGTTGGTCGAAGTCACCGATGAAGAAGCGAAGTAAGTTTTGATTCCGGAAAAAAGGGGCTCCGGCCCCTTTTTTTTAAGTTGCAGTGTTCAAGAAATTTTCAGGTTGTCCGGCCAATGCCGGATGGCCGCAGTTAACAAAATAGGAAACGGAAATGGCAGAGATTACGGCAGCAATGGTCAAGGAACTGCGCGAGAAAACAGACGCGCCGATGATGGAATGCAAAAAAGCACTGACCGAAGCAGGCGGTGACCAGGAAAAAGCAGAAGAAATTTTGCGCGTAAAGCTGGGTAACAAGGCAGGCAAAGCGGCCAGCCGCGTGGCGGCTGAAGGCGTAGTCGCCATTCACATTTCCGGCGACCAGAAACTCGGTGCCATCGTCGAAGTGAATTGCGAAACCGATTTCGTGGCCAAGAACGACGACTTTCTCGCGCTGTCGGCCAAGCTCGCTGAGATGGTCGCCACTCAGAATCCTGCGGACGTGACCGCACTGTCGGCGTTGGTTATCAACGGGGCCAGTGTTGAAGAAACCCGCAAGGCGCTGGTTGGGAAAATCGGTGAAAACATCTCGATCCGCCGCTTCGTGCGCATACCTGCGAAGGGCACACTGAACAGCTACATCCACGGCGGCTCCAAAGTTGGCGTTTTGGTCGACATCACTGGTGGCGATGTGACGATGGCAAAAGACATTGCGATGCATATTGCAGCGTCGAAGCCGGTTGCATTGTCGATTGCCGATGTGCCAGTCGCGCTGGTCGAAAAGGAGCGCGAAATCGCTCGTCAAAAAGCGGCCGAGTCTGGCAAGCCCCCTGAAATCGTCGCCAAGATGGTTGAGGGATCTGCAGCGAAATTCATGAAGGAAGTAGCTTTGCTGTCGCAACCGTTCGTCAAGGACGACAAGCTCACGATTGAAGCGTTGGTCAAGTCCAAGGGTGCGTCGATCAATGCTTTCACGCTCTATGTGGTCGGCGAAGGCATTGAAAAGAAGGTTACGGATTTTGCGGCTGAAGTCGCGGAAGCAGCGGCGGCAGCAGCAGCTCGTTAAGCAGTATTTCGGGGAAACGATAACCACGTTTCCCCGAATTGTTTTAGCCGAAGTATTTGCCTGATTGCGGACACAATTTTCGATCAGACTTGAGAATCCCAAAGGAACAGCGATGCCGATGACGAAGCCGAAGTATCAACGTATCCTCCTCAAGTTATCCGGCGAAGCATTGATGGGTGGCGACGCTTTCGGCATCAACCGGCCCACCATCGAACGCATCGTCGGCGAAATCAAGGAAGTGGCCGAGATGGGCGTCGCGATGGGAATCGTTATCGGCGGCGGAAATATTTTTCGCGGTGTGTCCACCAGTGCTGCGGGCATGGACCGCGCCACGGCCGATTACATGGGCATGCTGGCAACGGTCATCAATTCGCTGGCCTTGCAGGATGCGCTGTCAAAAGCGGGCCTGACCCCGCGCATACAGTCGGCGATCAATATCGAGCCGGTAGTTGAGCCCTATATTCGCGGCAAGACCATGCGTTATCTCGAAGAGGGCAAAGTAGTCGTCTTCGCCGCCGGTACGGGCAACCCGTTCTTCACTACCGATACTGCAGCGGCTCTACGTGGTCGCGAAATGGAAGCGGAAATTGTTTTGAAAGCTACCAAGGTCGACGGCGTCTACACGGCTGACCCCAAACTCGACAAAACCGCGACGCGCTATCATCAACTCACGTTTGATGAGGCCATGGTGAAGAATCTGAAGGTCATGGATGCGACCGCGATTGCACTCTGCCGCGACCAGAAACTGCCGATCAATGTCTTTTCCATCTTCAAGCAAGGTGCGCTCAAGAGGGTCGTTCTCGGCGAAGATGAAGGTACACTAGTACACGCTTAAGCAATTTATTGGAGTAAGCGCATGAACGTCGCAGACTTGAAAAAGCAATCCGAACAGAAAATGAGCAAATCGCTCGACACCTTGCGGAACGACCTCGGCAAGGTGCGAACCGGTCGTGCGCATACCGGTCTGCTGGATCATATCCAGGTTGACTACTATGGCTCCATGATGGGCTTGAAGCAGGTCGCCAACGTGACCTTGTCGGATTCGCGCACCATCACCGTCCAGCCTTGGGAAAAGAAGCTTTCGAATGTGATCGAGAAGGCCATTCGCGATTCTGGTCTGGGCCTGAATCCCACATCGGTAGGCGATTCGATTCGGGTGCCGATGCCGGCGCTGACCGAAGAGCGCCGCAAGGAGTTGGCCAAAGTGGTAAAGAGTGAAGGTGAACACGCCAAGGTCGCGATTCGCAATATTCGCCGTGATGCCAATACCACGCTCAAGGATGCACTCAAAGCAAAGACGCTTCCCGAGGATGACGAAAAGCGCGCTCAGGACGATATCCAGAAGTTGACGGATCGGTTTATCAAAGACGTTGACCATGCCGTTGCCGAAAAAGAAAAAGAGCTGATGTCGGTTTAGGCCGCATGCTCCCAAGATCATTTCGTCAAGCGAGCCGCGAACATGCACGATAGTTCCACCCAGATTATTCCGGATGTAAGCGATACCCCCAAGCATGTCGCCATCATCATGGACGGAAATGGCCGCTGGGCCAAGCAGCGTTTCATGCCGCGCGTGGCGGGACATAAGCGCGGTGTGACTGCTGTGCGGGAGACCGTCACTGCATGCGGCGAGTTCGGCATTCAATATCTGACGCTATTTGCGTTCTCCAGCGAGAACTGGCGGCGTCCTGCAGATGAAGTTTCGTTACTCATGCAATTGTTCATGCGTGCTCTTGAAAATGAAGTGGCGAAACTGCACGAAAACGAAATTCGCTTCAAAGTCATCGGCGATCTGTCGCCGTTTGACTTGCGCATTCGCGACTTGATCGCGCGGGGCGAGGAATTGACCAAAGATCATCGCAAGTTGACCCTAACTATTGCCGCAAACTACGGTGGGCGCTGGGATATTTTGCAAGCCGCCAACAAAGCGCAAAAGGAAAAAGACCAGCAAATACGGGGACTTCAGGACAAAAATGCCTGTGAAGCCTCGCCAATGCTTGTGTCTAACCAGATATCCGAAGAAGAACTGGCAAGACATCTGTCAATGGCATTCGCACCCGAACCGGATCTATTTATCAGAACTGGCGGCGAAGAGCGCATCAGCAATTTTCTGCTCTGGCAACTTGCTTATACCGAGTTTCATTTCACACCCGAGCTCTGGCCAGATTTCGGTCGCGCGAGCCTGCTCAAGGCCATCGATTCCTACCGACAGCGCGAGCGCCGCTTTGGGCGAACCAGCGAACAACTGGCAACTGTAAATGCCCCTGCCAATGCCACGGCTGCTTAGCCGGCTGTCTGGCCAATGAAATGAAGCAGGCGACCTGATGTTAAAGACGCGCGTCATCACCGCACTGCTAATTATGCCGGTCCTGCTGATCGCGCTTTTCCTGTTTCCTGACTGGGGCTGGGGCGCATTTACGTTTGCAATCGCGTTAATTGCGTGCTGGGAATGGGGTCGGTTTTGTCGATTGTCAAAGGCGATGACAGGCGTTTACTGGGCGCTCTCGTTGTTCGTTGCAGCGATGGTGTTCTTTTGCTATCAAAGTGGTTCCGCGCTCGGTGTTGGGTTTAAGTCGCTGGCGCTGGTCGGATTGCTCCTGGGTGCCGCGTTCTGGCTAATCGCAGCGCCAACTTGGCTATTGAAGTTATGGCGGCCACAAGCAAGCTGGATAATTGCCGTCGTCGGCTGGGTGGTGGTTTTTCCGACTTGGATAGCGTTGTTGTGTTTACGCGACGTAAGTCCATGGCTTTTGTTGTCGTTTGCGGCCATTGTCTGGGTGGCCGATATCGCCGCTTATTTTTCTGGTAAGGCGCTTGGCAAAAATAAGCTTGCGCCGGCAATCAGTCCTGGTAAGACCATTGAAGGCGCAGTGGGTGGCGTCGTTGGCGTCGTGGTGTACTTTTTTCTCTGGCTGAGCCTGCTTGCCAATACCTATGTGGGCCGACAGGCATGGGCACTGGAAATTCGCGAACACCTGGTGATGCTATTGGCGTTCTTCCTGGTGCTGGCGGTGTTTTCCATCGTCGGCGATCTATTTGAATCGTGGATGAAGCGCGGCGCGGGGATGAAAGACTCCAGCAACCTGTTGCCCGGTCACGGCGGCATTCTTGATCGCATTGATGCACTCACCTCGACGCTGCCGCTGGCGGCCCTGTACGTGCTGTTGCAGGCGAAGGCGTAAGAAAATGGCACTCAAAAATATCACGATACTCGGCTCCACCGGTTCCATCGGTGTCAGCACGCTGGACGTGATTGCCAGACATCCGGACCGCTTTCGCGTGTTTGCACTGTCTGCAGCTTCCAGGGTGGAAGAGCTTGCGCTGCAATGCCAGCAGTTCAGACCGCGCTTCGCGGCGTTGCCGGATACGGCGTGTGCCGAGCAACTACGTATGCGTTTAAATGCGCTGGCCTGCGATACCGAAGTTATCTCAGGCGAGAACGCTCTTTGCGATGTCGCATCCCATGGCGACGCCGACGTGGTGATGGCGGCAATCGTCGGTGCGGCGGGACTGTCCTCGTCTCTCGCAGCAGCGCGCGCAGGCAAGACAGTGTTGCTTGCCAACAAGGAAGCATTGGTAATGGCCGGTGCCATCTTTATGAACGCCGTCCGCGAAAACGGCGCCACGCTATTGCCGATCGACAGCGAACATAACGCCGTCTTTCAATCGCTGCCCCGCAACTTCGGCGATGGCCTGTCGAACGTCGGCGTGCGCAGGATCATCCTCACGGCTTCGGGCGGCCCTTTTCGTACTCGCTCGATCGAAGACCTCCACAGCGTGACACCGGAGCAGGCTTGTGCGCATCCGAACTGGGTGATGGGGCGGAAAATTTCCGTTGATTCTGCGACGATGATGAACAAAGGGCTTGAGGTCATCGAGGCGCATTGGTTGTTCAACGCGCCGGCAGACATGATCGAGATCGTGCTGCATCCGCAGAGCATCGTGCATTCGTTGGTCGAGTACCTCGATGGCTCCGTCATCGCCCAGCTTGGAAACCCGGACATGCGCACACCAATTGCCTATGGCTTGGGTTTTCCAGAGCGTATTCACGCCGGCGTTGGGATGCTCGACCTGGCCAAAGCCGGCAAGCTGGAGTTTTCTGCATTGGATATTGGCCGATTTCCGTGCGTGCCATTAGCCTATCAGGCGTTGCGGCTAGGTGGCACAGCGCCTGCCGTGCTGAATGCCGCAAATGAAGTCGCGGTGGATGCTTTCC
>JBDTPE010000143.1:0-6332 GCA_039932875.1 Betaproteobacteria bacterium
GCAGGTGATTGCCGAGATTCACTTGGGTGAGCGGACGATCATGGATTATCTGTTGTCGCCGGTGCAGAAGGCGGTGAGAGAGGCGGGGAGGGAGAGATGATGAAACTTCACAGCACGAACAAGCCAAGCCCTAGCGCTGGTGCGGCTTACAGACCACAAATGGCTGGAAACGCGCGCTGGATAGGCACTTTTCACACTTGAGGCTTGCAATCTGATCACCTTTCATCCATGGAGGCAGCATGAGCGGTCTACTTCTACTTGGCGTGATCAGTACTTGGATTGCGATCGTGATCGCGGTGGCGATATGGCTTGGCAATCGCCTCCGATCCCGAGGATTGAGATTTGACGTCGCATTTGTGATCACCGCTGTGGTTTTGCTTCCGCTGCCGGTGGCTGACGAACTTATCAGCGCTCCGCAATTCCGCAGACTTTGCGACGAAGGGACGACGCTCAAGTTTGATTCGGAGAAGATCCGGGGGCGAACGATCTTTTATGCAGATGATCTGCAGCCCGATATCTCGGTTGGTCTCCTCCGCGGTTACTACATTCCTTTGCGACTTTTGGACGTGACCACGAAAGAAGAACTCATTTCTTACAACACGTACTACGTAAAAGGCGGAATCCTCATTCGTACGCTGGGAATCTCGGAAAAAGATGCCCCGCTCACGATGCGCAGCTACTGTGGTCCAAGTGAGCACGCGGAGCAACAGAGTTTCTTAAATCGGTATGACCTCAAGTATGTTGATCGGAAGGAAGTTAAATGAGCAGGATTGCAGACATTTTCGTCGACGCTTTGTTGGCCGATAGTGCATACGCTGAAGGGCTTTTTGATGGGATCTCACAAGATCTGTTGACGAAAGCCCTTGAAAAGCCCATGACCACCGCCCTCGCGACATTTATCGCTCACAACTTTGAGGTCGTCTCAAACTTCGAATCGGAAACCCCAGGGGTCAGAGTCAAATTGTTTTCCACTGAAAACTCCTTGCCTCTGCGTCCTGTCCGCTAATCACATCCGGCCGTTTGCCCCATCATCATGCCCCGCCGCCCCCGTCTAAACCTCATTGGAATGCCGCTTCACATCGTGCAACGCGGGAATAATCGCGCGGCCTGCTTCTTCGCTGAGGAGGACTATCACTTCTACTTGCATTGGCTGGGGATCTACGCCAAGCAATACGGCCGCTCCATTCACGCCTACGTGCTGATGACCAATCACGTGCATCTGCTGCTCAAGCCGTCAAAGCCCCATGCGCCCGCCAAACTCATGCAGTCGCTGGGCCGCCGCTACGTCCAGTACATCAACAAGGTCTACCACCGCAGCGGCACGCTTTGGGAAGGTCGTTACAAGGCGAGCCTAGTCCATGCCGAGGAATACCTGCTGGCCTGCCACCGCTACATCGAAATGAACCCGGTTCGCGCCAACATGATCGCGCATCCCCGTGAGTACGCCTGGTCGAGCTACGCCGCCAACGTCGATGGCAAGTCGGATTTACTCCTCACCTGTCATGACCTGGTTGAATGGCTCGGGGCGACGGTCACACAGCGACAGCAGGCCTATGCCGCCCTGTTCCGGACGGAACTCGATGTTGAGGTGATCGATGCAATCCGCGCAATGACCCACAAGGGACAGGTGCTCGGCGGTCAGCGGTTGAAGGATGATGTGGCGGCGATGTTGGGCAATCGGGTGATGTCGGGTACGCGCGGACGCAAGCGCAAGGACGTGAATGCGCCCTTTCATGATGAGCAAATGGGATTGGGATTTGAAAGAAAGGAAGCACCGAGTATGAAGAACGATTTGACTCTGTCCCCTAGGGCCCTGTTGGCCGAGGCCAACCAGAATATTCGCATCTCGCTGGTGGACGGAATGGAAGAGGATGAAAACGCGCACGATGCAAAGTCCAGCATTTACGCGGCTTCCAGGCCGAAAACGGCTGGAAATTCGCGCCAGTGCTTGATTTTGGCAGGACCTGGGCGATGGGCGACGACGCGCGTAATGAGTCAACCGCAGGATGCCAATGAGGCAACTTGGAGGATGGCCGCATGAAAAATTCCTTGTTTCCCTTTGCGAATGAATGCCGTGCAAGGGAGGTCGCATGATCGGTCTCCTCTTCATCGGCATTATTTTGGTTTATCTGGCAATCGTCATCGCGGCACCGAAGGTTGCCATGCGTACTGCGCGGGCAACCAATGCCACGCCGCTGATGGTGAAGTTGGCAGGCATTGGTGGCTTCTTGTTGGTGACACTGCCGCTTTTTTGGGATTGGGTGCCGACGGTGATGGCGCATAGCGCGTACTGCAAGAAAGATGCGGGGGTGTTTGTGTACAAGACGGTGGAGCAGTGGAAGAACGAGAACCCGGGCGTGGCGGAGGGACTGACCGAGAGCGATGCAAAAACGATCCCTATTGAAAATGGGAGGCGCCATCTACTGAATCAGCGTATTGCATGGGACATACGTGACATAAAACAAAGTTGGGGAAATTGGCAACGTGAAGAAGCCGTTGTCGATCTGAAAGATGGTGCAGTGCTTGCGCTGTATCGAAACTATTCGACGGCGGTGAATGGCAGTCTTGTAGGCGGCACAGGAGGCGGATTGCGCGATTGGAAATTGTGGATGTCACATCGAACTTGTGAAGCAGATGAGCAGAAAGAACCAGGACTCAATAAATTTAGTAACTTAATGGGCGCTTTTTCAAGATTAGGGTTCAAACAATGAACACAACTGCAAAGTTTTTCGATATGACGCAACTCGCAGAGGCAAGCTATACGCGATTCCGCGATGTGGCTGTGACCAGCACAATAGCGACAGAAGAAGACCTGATCGACAAAGTAAATCGGAGCGGCAACTTCTCCGCCGCCCAAGCCGCCGACTTCGTCAAGAACTGGCGCCTGGTAGCCCATCAAGCAAATACCGGCAGTGGATTTTCCGGATCGGTGTTCGAGCGGCTCAATCCAAAGACCGGTGCGGCAACCGGCCAATACACCTTCGCTTTTCGCGGTACCGAAGTCGGCCAACAATTTGGTATTGACCCGGCGGTAGCGGATTTAGGGCAATTGGTAGCCAATGGCGCCGCGTTTGACCAGATCATTGACCTCTACAACTTCGTGCAGCGCGTCACGCATGCCGACAAGGCCACCATACAGCAGGCATATCGCGTTGACGGCGCCACGTTGCCCGCGTCGGGATTTTTTTTGACGACGGGGGATTCCGCCAGTCCGAGTGGCCAACGCTATTCCTCAATCGCCTTTGAGAGCGTCTCCAATGTCAAGCTAGCAGGCGAAGCAACGATTGCCGCCACGACAACGGTTGATTCGACCGGCCACAGCCTGGGCGGCCACCTAGCCGTTGCCTTCAGCCGGCTTTTCCCGCAGATGGAATTCAAAGGGGTCAGCGTGAATAATTTTTCAAAACAATTCACGTTGACCCCTTTGATTGTGAAATTGCTCGATGGCAACGGACTACCGGCCACCAATGACGACGGCAGCGTGATTGGCGACAGCATCGGCATAGAGTTCGATGCGCTAGCCGGCGGGGCGCAGGATCGGTTTATCCAACTTCGTGCGCGCCGCGTTCGAATTGCAGCGGCACCCCGTAGGGAAAGAAGGCAAATCTCTAGCAGCGGTGCGTCCTCTAGGCCGAAAGTGTCTGGAGAGGCGCACCGGTGCTTGACTCTTGTCGCTGCGAAGTGCAACCGCGGTCAAACATTGCGCGACAGGGCGGCGCCATGAGCGGGCTGCTTCTGCTTGGCGTGCTCGGCATCTGGATTGCGATTGTGATTTTGTTAGCGAGATGGCTTGGCAATCTCGCCAAGTCCCGGGGGCTGAGATTCGACGTGGTGTTCGTCATCACCGCGTTGGTACTGCTGCCGCTGCCGGTGGCCGATGAACTGATTACTGCGCCGCAATTCAGCAAGCTCTGCGAAGAGGGGACGAAGCTGAAGTTCGATCCGGAGAAGATTCGGGGGAGGACTGTCTATTTTGTGGCAGAGAACCCGCCCCCATCTTTGTCTATCGGTCTACTGCATGGTTACTCCCTCCATTGGCGCTACTTGGATGCCGCAACAAAAGAGGAATTGATTGCATCTAATAGCTATCACCTGAAAGGAGGTTTCTTAATCCGCATGCTTGGAATCTCCGAGCGCGATGCACCGCTGACGATGCGAAGTTACTGTGCACCCAAAGAAGAGGCGTCGCAAAAGAGTTTTCTAAATCGCTATGACATGAAATATATCGAACAAAAGGACATCAAATGAGCACAATCAATAACACCTACATCAATGCACTCTTGGCTGATGCGGCCTACGCAGAGAGATTGTTCGAAGGGATGACCTCAGGTCAGTTACTGAATGCGCTGAGCCCAACCATGACCCCTACGCTCGCGACCTTCATTTCCGATAACTTTGAACTCGTCGCGCACAAAGAGAGTGGCGACTACGTGGAATCCGGCTTCGACGCGACCGTCTGGAAGGGGCGTGCCGGTACGACATATGCGGGTCAGGTATACGTCTCCATGCAAGGAACGCTAGGCGCGCAAGACTTTCTACAGGACATCAATCTGGAAACGCCGGGTGGTGCGGCGGGCAAACAATTGGCGGACATGGTCAATTGGTGGAACCAGATCACGACTAGCGGCGATGCCGAGCAAATTAAGCCTATAGAGATACCCGGTCCACTCAAGTTCTTTACGTCAGCCCCTTCAGTTCCTGGAACCAATCTCCTCGCTGGTGTGTCGAGTGTGCAGGTCAACGGCCACAGTCTCGGTGGCTACTTGGCGAGCGCATTTGCCCGGCTATTCGGCGACCGCATCGGCGGTGTCGCTATCGAGGGCGTCACCACGTTTAACAGTGCGGGGTTTGCGCCAGGTAGTGAACTGGCCTTCATGGAACTTGAACGGGCAATGGGTATTGGTTCGACGACCTTCAAGAACGACAAGCAAGCCAATGTCTTCGCACAATACGGCATCAACGTCGCCACCAACACCTTCTACTCCGAACAGATCGGGAAGCGCGTCCCTTTGTTCAACGAAGAAGGTGCGGGTATCCCGAACCACTCGATGTACAAGCTCACCGATGCGCTGGCGTTGGGTATGGTGATGGAAAAGCTTGACCCGACCCTCACACTTGAGGACTTCAACTCAATACTAGGTGCAAGCGCTAATGCACCGCAGAAATCGTTGGAGACGACACTTGACGCGCTAAGGCGTGTGATTTACCGGGCAGACGTCGCTGCGACGAAAATCGGCGATGCAAAAGATAGCGCGCCATCCCGTAGGGATTTCCATGACGCGCTGGACGTGCTAAGGGCAAGCAATGATCTGGTAGACATCGCTAATGCGGGCATGGCGCGAATTCGCGATTTGACACCGTTTGACGCCAGCACTATTGCCACGACCGCAGCAACCGGCGCCGAGGCGCTCGCCTATCGCTATGCGTTGAGGGAACTCAATTCGTTCGCCGTAGTAGGTATTGACTATTCCAATTTCAATCAGAACAAAGAACTTGAGCTGTGGAACCAGGCCACTTCAACGGGCGCGCTGACGTCGGATTGGATAAATGACCGGGCGGCATATTTTCAATGGAAGCTGAAGGCCAATGCAACGGACGTCGTGGGAAGCATTCGCGGTCCGTATTCGCCGACGAATACGGAGTACTCCGACGCAGCGGCAGGTGAAACGCTTCTCGTCAAAGGACAGGTGCTTGGTTTTGACAGCTCGGCACCGGTGCAAAGAGTTATCTTTGGCGGCACTGCAAACGACACGATTGAAGGCGGCGTTAACAATGACCACCTCTACGCCTCCGCCGGCACCGACACTATCACAGGCGGCAAAGGCGACGACTACCTAGAAGGCGGCGAAGGCTTCGACGACTACGTGTTCAACAACGGTGATGGCAAGGACACGATTCTCGATATCGATGGCAGGGGTTGGCTCTCGCTGGGTCAGCGCACACAATACAGCGCCAAACGCGGGGTCAAGGACATCGGTAAGAACACGGTCTACAACGACGATGCCGCCGGATTGCAATTCGAATTCATTCCGGCCACGGTCGGAGCGACTCGCGGCCAACTGATCCTCACTCGTTTGAATTCAACTAGCACGTTAAACGCCACCGACGCGATCACCCTCCAGAACTTCGACTTGGCCAAGGCGAAAGGCGAAGGTTACCTTGGGATCAAACTCGATGACCGCAAGCAAATCGCGCTCACCGATGACTTGCGAACGAACATCTACGAGACCGGCGCCGTAGAAGCTGCCGCCATCGTCAAGAAGATCGCCAATGGCGGTAGCCAGACCATTAACGTGATGACCAACTTCGTGGCCGAGGCCAATCAAAAAGTG
>JBDTPE010000144.1:0-6326 GCA_039932875.1 Betaproteobacteria bacterium
AGCGGGCGGGGGTTCCCCCACCGTGGCCCTCCCCCGCAGGCGGAGGAGGGAGTGTATGTGTGCGGTCCCCGCGCGTTTTGACTCGTTCCCTCGCTTGCGGGCGAAGGGTGAGGCCAGCGTTTGGCGGCGCATTCGCATGTGCCGTGACATGCATTCCCGCGGACCCACACACGTCGGTGAGCTGCGCATGCACATCGCGCCACTCGCGCATGCGTAATGGCGACAGAAACTGCTCGTGCAACATCTGGTCGAACTTACGATGCGATTTCTTGTGCTTGAACGCATCTTCGTAAAACTCCCACAGCTTCACGAAGCTCATGAACTCCGATTGCGGATGCGCGAATTTCTCGTGGGCGAGTGCTGCTTCCTGTTGTTTGTCATGTGGCCGATTGCGCGGGTCCTGCACCGACAACGCCGACGCAATGATGAGTACTTCCCTGAGCGCGCCTTCATTTTCAGCGGCGATGAGCATGCGCGCGATCGCTGGATCGACGGGAAACTTGGCCAGCTTCCAGCCGAGCTTGGTGAGGCCTTTGCTGTCATCCACTGCGCCCAGTTCGAACAATTGCCGGTAACCGTCCTCGACCATGCGCGGACTGGGCGGCTCGATGAACGGAAAATCCTGCACATCGCCAAGGCCCAGCGACTTCATGCGCAGGATCACATCGGCCAACGAGGTGCGCAGAATTTCGGGCGTGGTGAATGACGGGCGGGCGTTGAAGTCTTCTTCACTGTACAAACGGATCGCGATCCCTGCGCTCACGCGCCCGCAGCGGCCTGAGCGCTGTTTGGCCGAAGCCTGCGAGATCGGCTCGATTTGCAGCAGATTGATTTTGCTGCGCGGCGAGTAGCGATGAATGCGCGCCACACCGGTATCGATCACGTAGCGGATACCGGGAACCGTCAACGAGGTCTCGGCCACATTGGTTGCCAGCACGACGCGGCGACGATCGGAACGCTGAAACACGCGGTCTTGTTCGGCATTCGAGAGACGCGAATACAGCGGCAGAATTTCCGTGTGCGCGGGGTGATGCTTGCGAAGTGCTTCATCGCAATCACGGATCTCGCGTTCACCCGGCAGGAACACCAGCACGTCGCCCTCGCTGGTATTGTGGAACAATTCATCGACAGCCTTGAGCACGGCGTCCTCGATGGGTACCGCGTCATCGCTTTCATCGAGGAAATGTTCCGGGCGGTAGCGCACTTCAACCGGGTAAGTGCGGCCCGACACTTCGATGATGGGGGCGCCACTGAAATGCTTCGAAAACCGCTGCGGATCGATTGTCGCCGAGGTGATGATGATTTTCAGATCAGGGCGCCTGGGTGCCAGCTGTTTCACATAGCCCAGCAGAAAATCGATGTTGAGGCTGCGCTCGTGCGCTTCGTCGATGATTAGCGTGTCGTAGTTCCACAGCCCTCGGTCGCTGTGGGTTTCGGCGAGCAGAATACCGTCCGTCATCACTTTGACGAAGGTAGTGTCATCGGTACGATCGTTGAAGCGAATCTTGTAACCCACCGCATGGCTGCCGCTCTGCTTCAATTCAACCGCGAGTCGTGTCGCCACCGTGCGCGCAGCAATCCGCCGTGGTTGAGTACAGCCGATCATGCCGTGAATACCACGCCCGAGTTCGAGGCAAATTTTTGGTAACTGGGTGGTCTTGCCCGAACCGGTTTCACCGCAGAGAATGACCACCTGATTCTTTTGAATCAGTTCGGCAATCTCGTGCCTTCGTTCAGCGATCGGCAGGGCATCGTCGAACTCGGGGTGCGCGACCATGGCATGGCGCTGCTGGCGAGTCTGAAAGCGCTCGCGCGCCTGTGACAGAGCGGCGGCCAACTGCAGATCGAGTTGATCGTGCGGCTTATTTTGACGGGCGAAGTCGTTGCGCTTTTTGGTGAGCGCAATCAGGCGGCCATGGTCGGCAACCAGCACATCGTCGAGTTGTATGCGGGGTTCGGACATAGAGCGCGCATTTTACGCGCTGATGGGCAGAACACCGGGGAAGGCTAGCCGACTAAATTCAGAAACTCTACTATTTGCGGGCATTTCCAGATTTTTTTGGCCTACAGAGCGCGCCAATTCTGGAGTTTTCTATTTTCGACATACCTCTGGCAGACGCCCAATGGAAATCATGCAGTGAGTTGCTGAGATCAGCAGACGCGATCCACACGACAGGCGTAGCAACCTCGGCGCGCATAGTGCAGGTGCAGATAGGCAACTTCTTCGTGTTCAAAGAATTTTCCGATCAGTGTCTCCAGCACGCTGCCATCGACAACATCGGCAACGACGATCAGATCCTGGTCGTCGTAGGCACGCACCGAAAGCAGCCTCGCGCGCACCGGTTCGGGAACGACATTGAAGCCATCGTACGCGCTGGTCGCTGCTTTGCGAACATAGATGGGGCCAGTCGCACGATAAGGCGAATGCGCGTCTTGATGCTCGTAGGATAGGAGAATCAGCTCCTCTCCAGGCACAGCGTGCGCCATACTGACGCGGCAGGGGAAACTCGTCGCATCGTCGGCTATGGTGCAATGGGCCCCCAAACGCGCCAGTGCGGCCGCGTCCTTCGCAAACAACGGCTTGAAAGGTTCGGGGGAAAGCCCGGTGATTCTGAAATCCATGCTGCACTCCTCAAATTGATGTGCAGCGAGTTTCCGCGAACCGAGAAATTAATGCGACCGCTTTTCAGGCAGCAAATTTATGCGCTTGTACTGAAGTTCAACTTTCGAGCTGAATACCCTCGTCTTCAAACACTCGCTTGACCGTCGGGCGTGAAGCGACGCGCATGGCGTGCTTGGTCCAATGCGGAAACTGGGTTTTCATATCTAGTCCGAGCCGGTAGCCCCAGCGATAAAACACCAGGAGATAGGGGTCACACACGGTGTACTGGCCGCCCATGGCGAAGGTCTTGCCGGTGAGCAGTTTGTCGATATCCGCGTAGTAGCCGAGCACGATCTCACGGCTCGTGGCTTTGACGTTTTCCTTGGCGACGGCGTCGCTTGCATAGCGTTCGGGTCGAACGTTACCGGCAAAGGCCACCTGCACGCTGGATGCGAGCCAGGCCATTAACGACAAGGCCTCCGCCTGCTTCCAGGTCTCTTTTGGCCACAGGCCGCGATCGGCATAACCCCCACCGAGATAAGTCAGGATGGCCACGTTTTCGGTCAGTACCTTGCCGTCCACATTTAGGGCTGGGACACGAGCCTTCGGGTTGATCTTGAGAAAGTCGGCCTTTTTGTGATCGCCGTCTTTGAGCGAAACCAGTACCGGCTCATAGGCAATTCCCAGTTCTTCAAGGACGATATGCGGTGCCAGGGAGCAAGCGCCGGGCGAGTAGTAGAGCTTGATCATGTTGGTGCCTGTAATTTGACAGGCACCATTGTCAAAGATTACAGCCTCGTAATCAAGGATGACGTGTCGAAACGATTGCCGCCCGACACCTGCACGTCGCCGTAAAACTGGTCAATTACGGTCGTCAACGGGAGTTTGGCACCATTTCGCTTGGCTTCTTCCATGCAAATGCCCAAATCCTTGCGCATCCAGTCAACCGCGAAACCGAAGTTGAATTCGCGCTTCAGCATGGTTTTGCCGCGATTTTCCATCTGCCAGGATTGAGCTGCGCCTTTGGAAATGACATCCAGCACCAGATTTCCGTCCAATCCGGCCTTTTCGGCGAAGGCCAACCCCTCAGAAAGCGCCTGCACCAGTCCGGCGATACAGATCTGATTCACCATCTTGGTCAATTGGCCGGCACCGGATTCACCCATGAGCGTAGTGGCTTTTGCGTAGCAGTCGATCACCGGTTTTGCCTGATTGAACGCCGTTTGATCGCCACCACACATGACCGTGAGCTGGCCCTTTTCTGCTCCCGCTTGCCCGCCGGAGACCGGACCATCAATAAAAGACACGCCCTTGGCCTTGGCGACGCCATAAAGGTGGCGCGCCACATCTGCCGAAGCAGTCGTATGGTCGACAAGAGTGGTTCCGGACTTCATCGCCGCGATTGCTACGTTGCCAACCTCCATCAAATCCTTGTCGTTGCCGACGCACATCATCACCATCTCGGCGCCAGCAACTGCCTCAGCGGGCGTCTTTCCCATTGCGCCGCCGTGTTGCTTTACCCAGGCTTCGGCCTTGGCTGTGGTGCGGTTATAGACGGTAACTTGGTGCCCTTTGGCCTGCAAATGACCCGCCATCGGATAGCCCATCACACCAAGACCCAAAAATGCGACTTTCATGTTCTGCTCCGTAAAGTTAAACGTTTACCTGATTTGGCGGTATCTTACCCGTCAACGCCGCCGTCAGGTTGTCGGCCGCTAATTTTGCCATGCGCATGCGCGTCGCACGCGTAGCGCTGCCGACATGTGGCGTGAGGACTACATTGTCAAGTTTGAGAAAACCGGGATTCAATTCTGGCTCGCCCTCGAAAACGTCGATTCCTGCTCCCGCAATTCGCTGTTCGCTCAGCGCTGAAATCAACGCAACGTCGTCCACGACGCCGCCCCGTGCGGTATTAATCAGTATCGCCGTGGGTTTCATCAGGGCAATGTCATCAGCGCCGATCAGGTGATGCGTTGCCGGCGAATAGGGGACCATCACGATAATGAAATTGTTTTCTCGTAAAATTTCCCGCATGCTGGCGTAGTGCACATTGAGCTTCGCTTCAACAGCGGCATCGAGACGATTGCGATTGTAATAGCTCACGTTCATCTCGAATCCGGAGGCCCGCCTGGCAATCGTCTGGCCGATACGGCCCATGCCGATGATGCCGAGCGAGGCGTGATGAATGTCGGTGCCCAGCCATTGCTGCAACGCGAAGCCCTTCTTCCACTCGCCATTGCGCAGTCGTCGTTCAGTTTCAGTAATGCGCCGGGCGGCGGCCATCAGCAATGCGAATGTCAGGTCGGCCGTCGTGTCATCGAGCACACCGGGTGTATTGGTGACCATTACACTGCGTTTGGTGGCCTCGGTAACGTCGATGTTGTTGTAGCCAACCGCGATATTGCTCACCACCTTTAGCGTTGGACAGGCATCAAAAAAAGCGGTATCTATTTTTTCAGTCAGGCAGGCAATCACGCCAACGCATCCTCGCGCTCGCGTGCGAAGTATGTCAGCGGTAAAAATTTCGTCGCTCTCATTGTGGTCGACGTCGAATTGCTCTGCCAGCAAGGCGACGACATCCGGGAATACCTGCCGCGTAACGAGAATTCTTGGTTTCATGGGCTGTGTGCCAGAAGTGATGCGGTCAAACTAATGCGCCGACTGGACATAATCTCGCAGCGCATTAGGCCCTCTCGCTCCCGCAAGACTTGCTCTAGTTAAGTTCCACCCAATCAACCCTATTTGTAAAGCAATGTTGGCAGCCACATTCCAATTTGCGGGAATACATACAAAAGCGCAATCGCCAATACCTGTATGCCCATGAATGGCATCATCCCCGCAAAAATCTGGTTCAACGTGACATGCGGTGGCGATACGCCTTTGAGATAGAACGCCGCCATTGCGACAGGAGGTGACAGGAATGCCGTTTGCAAATTTAGCGCAACCAGCAATCCAAAAAACAGTGGGTCGATGCCGAACTTCGCAAGCAACGGAATGAAGATCGGCATGAAAATCACAATGATCTCGGTCCACTCCAATGGCCAACCCAGAATGAAGATAATGAACTGCGCCAGCAGCATGAACTGAACGGGTGTGAGCCCCAGAGAAAGCACCCATTCTTCGACAACATTCTGACCACCCAGCAACGCAAATGCTGCCGAAAAAATTGACGAGCCGACAAACAACCAGCAAACCATTGCCGATGTCTTGGCAGTCAGATAGGTGGATTCGCGCACGGTATCGACCATCTTTGCCTGGATCATCGCAATAACTGCCCAAATAGCAAACGCGACCATTGATAACAGGCCCACCCAGTTTGCCGGCGAACTGGAAACCACCTCAGCCTGGTACAAAATGAACCACACCACTGAGATACTTACCA
The DNA here is from genome assembly GCA_039932875.1 of Betaproteobacteria bacterium. Classification (GTDB taxonomy): domain Bacteria; phylum Pseudomonadota; class Gammaproteobacteria; order Burkholderiales; family Usitatibacteraceae; genus UKL13-2. The sequence goes on from JBDTPE010000144.1 coordinate 5,985, forward strand.
CCAACCACAAAGGAATCCATACTTTTGCCGCGCGAATAATATTTTCTCGGGGCTGGGTGATTAGTAAGTACACAGAAGCGAGAACAAATCCGCCTAAAGAACCGACAGCCGCCGCTTCGGTTGGTGTCGCCAGACCGAAAAGTATGGTGCCCAGGACCGCGAGAATCATTACGGACAATGGAAAAAACGACGTCAATAACATCTTGAAAACTTCAAGCCTGGTAAACGTAAAGAATGCGTAGAAAATAGCGAGCACACTCAAGCCCACTAGCATTACATACCAGAATGCTACTGGCGCTGGATCGCGCGCTAGTGCATGAGCCTTGACAGACTTTGTCGGAG
>JBDTPE010000145.1:0-6322 GCA_039932875.1 Betaproteobacteria bacterium
AGGATATGTTTGAACGTGAGATGACTGTATTGCGTATTGAGTGACGTAATGCGTTGGTGATCGCCGCCGATGTCTGCACACACCAGTTCTTCGACGCGATTATCGATCTGCTGTTTGCCGCCGACGAAGGCATCCTTCAGTCCGACCTGGTATGCCTCGGCCTGGAATCCGGCGATGTACTCTTCCTGATAGGGCACCAGTTCCTTGGTATTCCATGTGCGGAATCCACCGGCGAATTTGCTGGTCAACGCGCTCATTGCGGTGCTCAGGCCGGTGCCGCCGACGGCGTGCATCACCTGTTGCGCCTGCGCGGCACCCGTATTTTTGCTGGAGGCATCAGCGAAGGAGTTGCTGGCCGGCACGAGCACGTCATCGTGGAAGAAAGACACGTTGCCGGAAACGTTTGTCCAATCGGTTCGCGTGCGCGACTGGGTGACGCGATCACCCTTGTCATTGGTGGTTTGATAATTTTCGGTGTAATCATCACCACGCTGGCCAGCGTAATTGGTATAAGTCTGCGCATCGAAGGTCCAGTAAGGAATGTAGATACCTTTGATGCCACCGTCGCTTTGCGCAAAGTTTTTTAGCGCACTGGGCGCGAGCCAAAGGCCGCGTATCCAGCTTCGCCATTTTTCCTGCGCCTGTAGTTTAGTGACTTTGAATGGCACCAAGGATTTCGGTTTGATCAGGCGCTGTGCGTAGCCTTTTGAGGTGATCGGTGAGCCGCAAAACGTACATGAAGACGCAAACAGATTGGCCGGTAGAGTCTGTTCGCCACCGCAGTTCTGGCACTTGACCTGTTCCTGCTGATGGGTTTCGTGGGTGGCCTCCAGTTGCTTCAGCCAGTCTTCGAGGCTAAGTTCTTCGACGGCATCGTTCGATTTCGGGATGTCGTTTTCGGTGCCGCAATAGGGACACTTGAGTGTTTCGGTGCCGGGTGCGAATGACAATTTGGCACCGCAGGCGCGGCACGGGAACGCGCGCACCTTCGAGGTCATCTGGTCGAGCGTGGTCTGGGAGGCGTTGGGGTTTTCCAAGTGGTGCTCCGTGAGTGTCAGCGATTGCGGATTCGCGCCATCGAGTAGGAGTCTACGAACGCACCATTGCGAAACGCGTATTGCTTGTGCGTGCCTTCGATCTCGAAACCAAACTTCTGGTAGAGCGCGAGTGCCGCCGCATTGTCGACGTAGACGGTTAATTCGATACGGGTGTATTGCAACCAGTTGTCGGCCAGATCGAGCGCCGCTTTCATCAAGGCGCTGCCGACACCCTTTCCCTGCCAGGCATCGTGCACCGCCATGCCGATACTGGCGGCATGTGCCCGACGTCTCGATCTTGGAATTGCATGTAGTCCAATATTACCGACGACTTTGCCATCAATCTCGGCGACCAGGGCGTGGTCACCGGCTGGCAACTCGGTGAGGCGCTTTTTCCACATCTCGGTTGACGGCATGGGCACTTGCAAGGTGCCCGCGTAGGCGCGCGGCTGCGACATCGTTTCGCGAATGGCGTCGAAATCTGCGGGCTCGGTGGCGCGGATAGTGATGTTCATGATTTCGAACTCCCTCGTCAACATACGAGAGGGCCTGCGCGTGGAATGCGGTAGAAAACCATTGCGATTACCTTCACGCAAACCTCCCGCAAGCGGGAGAGGGAGTTAGTCTTAAGCTAGCCTGCAGGCGGGAGCGGTGGCGGCATGCTGGCAAACAGCGTAGCCAATTCGGGCACTTCACCCGCTTTTGCCCACTGTGCCATTCCCGCTTTCCACACCAGCGAATCGCGTTTTAGTGCTCCGGTCCCTGCCTGGCCCTGAAGCGCCCCCAAGTCAAACGGCCCGGCTTGCTGGCCGTTGATGGCAACGTGAAAGGCGATTGCCGTTGGTAGCGGTGGCGGCATCGCGGACGCGCCCGCGCCCGCACCGCCAGCATTGGCTGCTGCTTGCGCGGCACCCATTTGGCCGAACATATTGCCCCCCATCGCAAAGCCTGCACCAAGCCCCATACCGGCACCCGCAGCGCTATTGGGCGTGGTGGCTGCGTCGTGTATGGCACTGGCGGTTTCGTACTGGGTGTAGGCCTGCAAGTTACCGACCGCGGCGATGGCACCGCGTTTGTCGATGGCTTTTTCAACCTCTTCAGGCAAGCCGATGTCCTGCACCTGAACTTCGCACAGCTCCAAACCCATCGCTTCAAAATCCGGGCCGATACGCTCCTTGAGCATATTGCCGATCACGGAAACTTTGGCCTCCATATCGATGATGGAGAGCCCAAGCTCGGGCATGACTTCCTTGATCCGCAAGCCGATCTTGCCGCGGAGGTTTTCCTGAATGGCATCGGTGGTGAAACGCCCCTCGGTACCGGAAATATCCTTGATAAAGATGCCTGGGTCTTTGATACGGATGGTGTAGATGCCGAATGCAGTGGCGCGGACGATACCGAACTCGCTGTCGCGCATGGTAGCCGGGCCTGGCGTGCCCCACTTCATATCGGTGAATTTGCGCGTGGAAACGAAATACACCTCCGCCTTGAAGGGCGATTCAAACCCGTATTTCCAGCCTTTCAGCGTGGCGAGGATAGGCATGTTCTGCGTAGTCAGCGTGTACATGCCGGGCTTATAAACGTCTGCCAGTTGGCCTTCGTTGATAAACACTGCCATCTGCCCTTCGCGTACGGTGAGCTTGGCACCGTATTTGATCTCGTTGTTGAGACGTTCAAAACGATAGACGAGCGTATTGTTGGAATCATCCAGCCATTGGATGATGTCAATTAATTCGCCGGTGAGTTTCTTTACCCAATCAACCATGTAGTGCTCCTGTTCTGCAGAAAGTAGAAGTCTTAACCACAAAAGCGCCTGAAACGCCAAGCGCCGCTATACTGCGCCGACACGTTATCACGTTTATTCGGCGGACTACACAATGACAATATCCCTTTCTGCCATACATATTTATCCGGTCAAAGGGCTGGGCGGAATTTCACTTTCACAATCGTTGGTGAGCACGCGCGGCTTGCAAAACGACCGTCGGTTTCTGGTGGTTGACGCGAATTATCTATTTCTTACCCAACGCGAATATCCGAAGATGGCGACGGTGTGGGTGGAGATTGAAAATGGTGAGGTTTTTTTTTCCGCTGCCGAAATGGAAAGCATTTCATTTCCGGCGACACCGACCGAATTGCCGACACGCACCGTAAAGGTTTGGTCCAGCGAGTCAGTAGCCCACGCAGTTACTGCAGAAGCTGACCGCTGGCTTTCCGAGTATCTGGGTGCGGAAGTACATCTGCTGTACATGCCGGATTCGGCGGCCCGCCCTGTCAACACCGAGTTCGCCAAGAACGGTGAGATCGTCAGCTTTGCCGATGGTTATCCATTCTTGATTGGCTCGGAGGCTTCGTTGTCTGAATTGAATGCGCGCATCGTGGCCAATGGCGGCCAAGCATTGCCGATGAATCGCTTCCGGCCAAATTTCGTCGTCACGGGATGTGAGGCGTTTGCAGAGGACCGCCTCGGTGAAATCACGATCGGAGAAGCCGTGTTTCGTGCGGTCAAGCCTTGCGTGCGCTGTCAGGTAACGACGACCGACCAGGCGGAGGGTGTGGTGCGTGGGCCAGAGCCATTGCAAACCCTGGCGACGTATCGCGATTCGCCCAATGGTGTCATGTTTGGCATGAACTTGATTCCGGTAAAGCTGGGGACGGTACGACTCGGGGAAGTGGTCACGCTCGCAGTTTGAAATAAAAAGTCTAATATCGGCGCGGCTTTTCAGATCTTTTCGATCCACAATCCGCGCCAATGCTTGAGTTTGCTATTTTGATTTCGCCACGCCTAGAACCAGTAGCAGCCACGCCACCAGTAACGCGACGCCACCCAGCGGCGTGACCGCACCTAGCGCCCGTATGCCGGTCAGACTAAGGACATAAAGGCTACCGCTAAAGACGATCACGCCGCCGACCATGGTCCAGCCGGCAAGCGGCAACCATTTTGATGATGGCAATACGTGCGCCAACATGCCAACAAGGATGACGCCGATAGCGTGCACGAGATGATATTGCACACCCGTCTGGTAGATGGCAAGCAGGTCGGCATCGATTCGTGGCTTTAGCGCATGCGCACCGAAAGCACCGAGCAATACGCCGAGAAACGCGAGGATTGCACCGGCGACAATGATCGACTTGGCTTTGCTATTCATCGTCTTTTTCTCGAAAGTCACTTACTGCGGCACAACGAAAAAGCGCCCAGTATCGGGCGCTTTTTCAACTGACTTATGCTTTCTTGTGCGGCTTAAGCAGAAACGTCGCAAGCGCAGGCAGCAGAAAAATTGCGCCAAGCATGTTGAGGAAGAACATAAATGCGAGCAGCACGCCCATGTCAGCCTGGAACTTCAATGCCGACATTGCCCAGGTGCCGACGCCCAGCGTCATGGTAACCGCGGTGAAGATCATGGCGGCACCGCGCTCCTTGAGTGCTTCAAAAAATGCCGCGCTCAGTTCCATGCCTTCCTCGAGATGCACTTCGAGACGATCAAACAGGTAGATGCCGTAGTCCACACCGACGCCGACGCCGAGTGCAATCACCGGCAAGGTAGAGACTTTGAGGCCGATGCCGAGCATGGGCATCAGTGCTTCACAAAGCACCGACACAATAGCCAACGGAATCAGGATGCACAGCGTAGCGCGCAGGCTGCGGAAGGTGGCCCAGCACATCAACAGCAATGCCCCAAAAATGGCAGCGTGCATTTCGTAGCGCGCGCTGTCAACAGCTTCGTTAGTCGCGGCGGCAACGCCCATGTTACCGGTGGCGAGTTTGAATTCGAGCTTGTCGCTATTGCTTACGTTGGCGATATTCTTGGCTTCCTTTACCAGTCGTTTGAGCGTTTCACCTTGCTGGTCAGTGGTGTTGATCAGAATCTGCATCGCTGAACAATCCGGGTTCAGCAAGCCCGTCGCGGTATCGACAGGTGTAACGCTTTGCGCCATCATGGTCGGTTCGCGGGGCAACTGGCGCCATTTCAGATTGCCTTCGTTGAAGCCGGCATTGATAGTGCGAGCCAGCCCAGGCAGCGACATGACCGATTGCGTACCTTCAACGTTCTGCATGTACCAGTCGAATTTCTCGATGGTCGACATGATGTCGTAGTTGGTGCACGCACCCTGCACGCCTTTGGTCTGCGCGACCACGCCCAGTGTATTCACGCCCACGGCGAACTTCGAGACGATCATGTCATTGTCCGTGTTGTAGCGCGAGTCGGCGCGCAACTCCGGCACACCCGAGCCGTAGTCGCCAACCTTCAGGTCATGCGCTTTCCACAAACCGAGCCCCAGCACCACTGCGGAGATGAGGACAATGACGGATGCGCGTTTTTTCTGCACGCAAGCGGACGCCATGTGCCAAATCTTTTCGACCCGGTGTTCCTGATTGGCTTCCTTGCCGAGCGCTGTTTTGGACAGGCTCAAATACGAAAGCAATATCGGCAGCAACATTTTGTTGGTGATGATCATCCATGCCACGCCGAGCGAAGCAGTAATACCAAGCTCGCGCACAATGTCGATGGGGATCAGCATGATGACTGCGAAGCCCAACACGTTGGTCACCAGCGCAAGCGTACCGGGGATGAAAATGGTGGCGAATGAATGCTTGGCCGCCGTCAGGCTGTCCGCGCCGCCGATCACTTCACGCTCCCACGATTTGGTCATTTGCACGGCGTGCGAAACACCGATTGAAAATATCAGGAAAGGCACCAGAATCGACAGTGGATCTATCCCAAAACCGATGATAGGAAGCGTCCCCAGCAGCCACAGTACCGGCATCATCGCCACCACCAGCGCGACCAGCGTCAACTTCAGATCCTTTACGAACCACAGCATCAGGATGGCAGTGATAATGAAGGCCACCAGGAAAAACATGATGACGCCGCGCGCGCCACTGGAAATATCGCCAACCGCTTTGGCAAAACCGATGATGTGAATAGTGTGATTGGGGCCTTCATACTTCTCGCGCAATTTGTCGAGCTTCTCGGAGAACTCAAAGTAGTTGAGCTTTTCGATGCGCCCGCCATCCTTGGGTATTGATTCGAATAATCCCGCTATCACTAACGCGCCGGTAAAGTCCGTCGCCACCGTGCGGCCGATTTCGTTGGATTTCTGCACGTTGCGGCGCACGGTAACGAGATCCTCTGGCGTACCCTGAAAAGTAGCCGGAATGACGTTGCCGCCAGCGAAGCCCTCCTCAACTACCTCGATAAAGCGGGTATTTGGTGTAAACAGAGAGCGTACGCTGGGCTTGTCGACGCCTTCGAGCACGAGGATGTCATTGGTCAGGTCTTTCAACT
>JBDTPE010000146.1:0-6309 GCA_039932875.1 Betaproteobacteria bacterium
TGCGGGCGATTGCGCGCGTAGTCGAGGGCATGCAGATAGCCGGTGTAGCCGAGCATCGTTGCACCCAGGCCCACGCCGATGCGCGCCTTGTTCATCATGTGGAACATGCACGCCAAGCCTTTGTGTTTCTCACCCACCAGATAGCCGATAGCACCTGCTTTGCCTTGCGGCGTAAATTTGCCCTCGCCGAAATTGAGCAGGCAATTGCTGGTGCCTCGATAGCCCATTTTGTGATTCAACCCGGCCAGCGCGACGTCGTTGCGTTCCCCCAATGTCCCGTCGGCATTGACCAGAAATTTCGGCACGATGAACAGCGAGATCCCTTTAACACCAGCGATCAGCTTGCCATCCGGCTCGGGAATCTTTGCCAGGACCAAATGAACAATATTTTCGGATAGCTCGTGGTCACCGCCTGAAATCCACATCTTGTTGCCGGTGAGCCTATAGATTTCGTCCGCGTCTGGCTCGGCGCGTGTTTTGATATCCGATAGCGACGATCCTGCCTGTGTTTCCGACAGGCACATCGTACCGAGGAATCGACCGGCAAGCAGTGGCCGCGCATAGGTGTCGATTTGCTGTTTGGTGCCGTGCACGAGCAGCAGGTTGGCATTGCCGGTGGTTAGAAACGGATACGCAGAAGTGGCGACGTTGGCGCCCATGAACCACGCCATGCAAGCTTTTTCGACGACACACGGTAACTGCATGCCACCTAATTCGAAATCGGCGCCGGCGGCAATCAGTCCCGCGGCGGCATAAGCATCGACCGCATGCTTGATTTCGGGAATAAGTTCTACCTGATCACCCACCGCATTTGAAACGACGAAAGGCTCATTAGCGTCACTCTTTTTGTTGTGTGGCGCAAACAGATCAGTCGCGATCTGGCGGCTGGTTTCCAGTGCCGCTGTAAAGGTATCTCGCGAATGATCGGCGAACCGCGCGCGCACGGTCAGCGACTCAACATCCAGCCACTCGTAGAGCAGGAACTCGAGATCACGCTGCGAAAGGATCTTGCTCATTTCGCAGCGAACCCTTCGCCCGATATCGCACAATTCTCGAGTAGCAAAGCCGGTTTCCAGAACGCCGGATCCGCCTGTGGATTGCTCGCAAAGCCGCGCATGGCGGCAACCACCTTGTCGAGTCCAACCGATTCAGCATAGTGCATCGGCCCACCACGCCAGAGTGGAAATCCATATCCCGTGAGGTAGATGACATCGATATCCGACGCTCGCTGCGCGATGCCCTCTTCCAGAATATGCGCTGCTTCATTCACCAGCGAATAAACGAGACGCTGGCAGATTTCTTCATCAGTGATTTGGCGGTTTTTTGATCCTATTGCAAGCCGGTGCTCGCGCAGTACATCAGCGACGATGGGTGATGGATAGGCTTTTCGATCACCCGGCTTGTAGTCATACCAGCCTGCGCCGGTCTTTTGGCCGAAGCGACCAAGCTCACACAAACGATCACCCACCTTCGAATACGCCAGTTCGGGGCGCTCAACGTAGCGGCGCTGGCGAATATGCCAGCCGATATCATTTCCGGCCAGGTCACCCATTCGAAAGGGCCCCATCGCGAAACCAAACGACTCGATAGCGCCATCGATCTGCTCAACAGATGCGCCTTCGTCGAGCATGAACATCGCCTGCCGCGAATACTGCTCGATCATGCGATTGCCGATAAAGCCGTCGCAAACTCCGGAAACCACTGCCACCTTCTTAATTTTTTTCGCCAGCCGCATTACCGTGGCAAGCACATCCGTTGACGTCGCCGCCCCTCGTACAACCTCAAGCAGTCGCATGACATTTGCCGGGCTAAAGAAATGCAGACCGACGACATCCTGCGGCCGCTCGGTGAAACTGGCGATCCGGTTCAAATCCAGCGTTGAGGTATTGCTGGCGAGAATGGCACCTGGCTTCATCACTTCGTCCAGTTTTCTGAATACCTGTTCTTTCACGCTGATATCTTCGAACACGGCCTCGATGACGAGGTCAGCATCTTTCAAGTCTTCAAAGTTGAGTGTGGGTTTGAGCAATGCCATGCGCTGCTCACATTTCTCCTGCGTGAGCTTGCCGCGCTTGACCGAGTTCTCGTAATTCTTGCGGATCGTCGCAACGCCCTTATCGAGCGCCTCCTGCTTTGTTTCGAGCATGGCGACCGGGAGCCCCGCATTGAGAAAATTCATGCTAATGCCGCCACCCATGGTGCCCGCACCGATGACGGCAACAGACTTGATCGGGCGAACCGGCGTAGCCTCTGGCACATCGGAAATTTTCGACGCCGCGCGCTCAGCAAAGAAAGCATGTCTAAGTGCTGCTGATTCCGGCGTTACAACCAGTTCGGAAAATAACTGGAACTCGCGCGCTAATCCCTCATCGATATCGAGTTGCACGGCGGCTTCGATGGCGTCGACACATTTCAGCGGCGCCGGAAAATGTTTACTGCCCGCTGCGACCCTTGCGCGCGCGGCGGCAAAGTAAGTTGCCGCGTCGGGCAGAGCAATTTTCATGTCGCGCACCCGCGGCAGCTTTGCGCCGTCGGTAATCACCTGCTTGGCAAACGAGAGTACGCCAGACATGAAATCACCCTCGATCAGTTTATCTAGCGCGCCAGCGTTCGCGAGGTCCTCCGACTTCACGGGGTCGCCTGAGACAATCATGTTTAGCGCCAATTCAACGCCGGCAACCCGCGGCAACCGCTGGGTGCCACCTGCGCCCGGCAAGATGCCAATCTTTACTTCCGGCAGACCGATCATCACACCCGGTGCTGCGATGCGATAGTGACAGCCCAGCGAAATTTCCGTGCCGCCGCCCATGCATACACCGTTGATCGCCGAAATTACCGGCTTGGTGCTGGCTTCAAAGGTGCGGATCAAGTCGTGCAGGGTTGGCGACTGCATCGCCACCGGTGTGCCGAATTCGCGTATGTCGGCCCCGCCGGTCAACACACCATTGGCACCGGTGATGACGATTGCTTTCACCGAAGCGTCGGCAGCCGCTTTAGCCAATGCCATCTCCACACCCTGCCGTGTTGCGAGGCCCATGCTGTTGATCGGGGGGTTATCGATGGTGATGATGGCGATGTTGTCTTGAAACTGGTAGCGTGCGGTCATTTTTTCGGCTTAGGAATTGGTAAAGCGAGATGGTTCTCGCGACGATTGAAACGGTGAACAATAGCTAGCGGGGCTTGCGCGGCATGTGCGAGAAAATCCGGTCGTAGAGCCAGTTCGGTAACAACCGCAAAATGCGCGCCGCGATGCCCATCGACCAGGGAATCACGGTGAACGAAGTTTTCGCGTCGATGGCGCGTGCAAAGCGCACGACCGCCTGATCCACATCAATCAGAAACGGCATCTTGAATTTGTTCACCGCGGTCATCGGTGTCTTGATGTAACCGGGGCAAATTGTGACCACCGATATACCTTCGCTGCGCAGTTCTACACGTAGTGATTCGCAATAGCGGATGGCAGCTGCCTTGGACGCAGAATATGCGCCGCCGCCGGGGATGCCGCGAAATCCAGCCACACTGGCGATGCCGACGAGCGTGCCTCGTTGTTGCTGTGTCATCGGCTCAATGAAGGCATGAAACGTATTCACCATCCCCATGACATTGATGTCGAACACTTCCTGGAACACCTTTAGGTCGTCCTCCATCCCGGTCAACGTTCCGCGCGACACGCCCGCGTTAGCAATGACAATATCGGGGACGCCAAAGCGCGCAATGAAATCGGCGGCGGCGGACTTCAATCCGGCAGCGTCACGCACATCCACCGCATACACTGCTGGCTTGGGCTCGAGCTGGTCGCAGAGGCGCGCCAGAAAATCTTCGCGCCGCGCCACCAATCCAAGTTGCGCGCCCCGCCCAGCATAGAAACGCGCCATCGATTCGCCTATGCCAGAGGAGGCACCGGTAATGAAAATTTTAGCCATCGGCTATTTTACGCAATTGACTGGCGGCGACGACGGGGTCGATTCGCCGGCCCTAAAGCAAAAAAAGCGCGGGCATTGCCCGCGCTTCTTGCCCGTAAAGGTGGTCACAGGCTATTTCGTCGGAATGGCTACTACTTTTTTCACATCGCTTTTAGCTGCCGCCGGACTCGCGGCAGCTGGGGCTGCGGTTTTCATCGTCGCGCGCGTCTGAGCAATCAGTTGATCGATGTTTGCAAACAATGCTGGTGCGCCGCCAACACCCTGCTCAAGCAGGTAGCGTCCATTCACGACCATGGTGGGCGTGGCATTGATCTTGTAATCCTCGATCATCTTGTAGGCGCGCTTAACCTTTGTCACCACCGAAAACGATTTTTGCGCCTCTTCATACTTCTTTGGATCGACGCCATTTTTTTCCAGCCATTTATTGAGCAACGCTGGGTTCCCCAGCATGACTTTTTCCAAGTGAACAGCTTCGAATATCTTTGCGTGCAGGCGATCTAGCTGACCCAGCGCTTCAAGCGTATAAAAGATCACGGTGCTGTCAATATTCATGATTGCCGCCGGTGAGGGAACACGCTTCAACTTCACATCAGCGGGTTGCTTCTTGGCCCATGCTTCGAGCGACGGCTCAAGATTGGCGCAATGAATGCAGCCATAGGCGAAAAACTCCAGCACTTCCACCTTGCCGTCGTTCTCGACCGGTTGCGGGGGATTAAGGGGCGTAATACCTTGCTGCGCTTGCGCAGCCGTAAATGCGACCACAGCAAACAAAAATACACCGATTTTCTTCAGCCATTTTGAACTCATGATTATCCCGTTGAGTGAATATTAGAACGACAGGCCAACTTACTTTACAGCCGACTTGGTGATTGCTGGCGCTGAGGCGGCCTTGACAGTCGCGCGCGCCTGCCCGATGAGTTGGTCAACGGTCGCAAACATCGCAGGAATGCCGCCAACTTTCTGCTCTACCACCAGATTGCGGCCATTGACAATCAACGTCGGTGTACTGTGAATTTGATAGGCAATGACAATTTGGCGCGCGCGGTTTGCCTTGGTGACGACCGAAAATGAGGATTGGGCGGCTTCGTATTTCTTCGGGTCTACGCCATTTTTTTCCAGCCATTTGCTAAGCTCGGCCGGATTGCCAAGGACGGCCTTCTGCAAATGTATCGCCTCGAAAATCTTCGGGTGCAAGCGATCAATCTGGCCAAGTGCCTCAAGCGTGTAATAAAGCACCGAGCTGTCGATGCCCATTATCGCGGCCGGCGTCGGAATACGCTTCACCTTGACATCTGCCGCCTGTTTTTTGCGCCAGGCCTCGAATGAAGACTCCAGCTCTGCACAATGAATACAGCCGTATGCGAAAACTTCCAGAACCTCAACTTTGCCGTCGTTTTCAACCGGTTGAGGCGGATTGACCGGCGTTACGCCCGCTTGCGCATTCGCCGTAGACACCGCCAATGCGGCCATCAACAGCAGGCCGACTCTCATAAACCATTTGTGCATCTTCATAATCCAGTCTGATGTGTGTGGGGGTGGCTGCGACCTAATCATCGGCCTTCACGACTGCCGCACCGATTCCGTTTTGTGACAGCGTCGTCTTGATTCTGTTCACTTCTTCCGTATTTTTGTACGGACCAAGTCGCACTCGATATAACGTACCTTTGTCTGGCAAGTTGACTGAGCGCACGATTGCTTCAAAACCGGCGAATGCGATCTTTGCTTTAAGGTTCTCGGCATCCGTGGAATTTTGGAACGCTCCTGCTTGCAAGTAGACGGTTTCGCTGGCATTTTGTTTGGCCACTGGAAAATCAGGCTTCGCTGTGCTCCTCTGTTCTACTGGGGGCGTCGTTGCCTTCACAACCGGCGCGACGCCGGGGACTGGGCGTTCCTCTTTGCTGCCGACTGACTTGTCACTGGGGAGGATCTGATAGAACTCGAAGCGCGGCTTGTCAGGGTCTGACTTTTCGTTTTTTACCGCTGGCGGCGACGTGGGACGTGGCGTAAACGTGGGCAACGCGACGACTGGCGGCGACTTGTCGATGAATGGCGTATGCGCGCGGTTAAGCCAGACGGCCACACCAAGCGCAATCAATATTCCAAGCAGGAGACCGATAATGATCCCGATGAGCATGGGCGGCATTCCGCCTTTCGCGCCGCCTCTGCCGCCGCCACCCGCAGGCTTTGCTGCGTCGGGTTTGAAATCGCGTGCCATTATTTACATTTTCTCCGGCGCAGAAACGCCAACCACGGCCAAGCCGTTTTTAAGAACTTGCCGGGTAGCCAGTATCAGTGACAGCCTCGCCAATTTCAATTTTTCATCGTCAACCAGAAACTTCTCGGCATTGTAGTAGCTATGTAGCTTGGCGGCCAATTCGCCCAGGTA